>JAEMPM010000095.1 GCA_022759285.1 Thermocrinis sp. | reverse complement strand
AGACTGGTTTCATAGACCATACATGCGCAAGTTTTCTTTTATCTTTTCTATGAGCTCAATGGGTGTATGGATGGGGTAATCAAGTTCTTCAAGGACCTCTTGAGCAGACCTACCACTTAGCCAAACCTTTCCAAGTTTCTCCTTTAGATGTTGTGCAGATTGAACGGGAAAGTCTTTCTCCTCAAGCCTTCTAAGGAGGATTTTAGCCCAGGCTATATCCAAGGCTCCTGCAGTTCTCCTTGAAAATTCCAAACAAAGACCTGTATGGTCCTTTTGATCTTTTACTAATCTGTAAGCGAGCTTTGCTATGCCACCGGCGGTATGTATGTTAAGGTCTCTACCTTCACTTTCAAAAAGTTTCTCTAAATTGTCAACCAAAGGTTCAGACCGGAGGATGTTTTTTACCGTTTGAGGGGTTATTCTTAGCCTCTGGGCGATCTCCTGCTCAGATTTGAGGTATTCTTCCTTCAGCACTACAGTGTAAGAAGCCAATAGTAGGGACGATAGCCAACTGGTTGCCCGTGCTTGGACCAACTTTTGCGTACCACCTAACAGTTCAAGGGACTTGAGAAAAACTCTAAGAGTTAAAGCTTCAACGTGCTCTTCCAATTCGAGATTCATTTTGACACCTTTTTAGTTTAAAATCGGGGTGACGGGACTTGAACCCGTGACCTCTGGCCCCCCATGCCAGCGCGCTTCCTCCTGCGCCACACCCCGTTATCTATTAATTTTAGCATCTAAGTTGGGGGTGTTCAAATAGTACAGAAGTTTTTTACTGGGCTTGAACCTAACGCCGACCTTTTTACTTGTCTTTTTTACACTCCACGTACCAAAGCCAGAGAGCTTAACCTTCTCACCTCTATTTAAGCTCAGGGCAATTTCCTCAAGGATAAAGTTCAATACCTTCTCGGTCAAGGACTTAGAAAAATCATGGTTCTTTTTGTAACATCTTTGAACTATATCCCTTTTAGTCATCTCACAGCTTTATTTTCTTCTTCAGAAGTTCTCCCAGAGTAAAGCCGCTCTCTCCTCCTTCGCTAACTATATCTTCTACCTTAGTCTCTTCCTTCGCACTTAAAGTTACCTTTGAGTGTGGAACTATATCAATGATGCGTACTTCAACTTCATCTCCGACCTTTATATCCTTTATATTACCCATCTCGGAAAAAGGTAGCAACCCTTCTATTCCCTCAGGAAACTCTAAGAAGGCTCCAAAAGGATGCACAGAGCTTACCTTTAGTTTAACTTTGTCTCCTACCTTATACTTTTTGAGGAAGAGCTCCCAAGGATTCTCTTGTAGTTGCTTTAGTCCAAGCTTTACAAATTTACCTTCCAAACCAAGGACCACAAACTCTCTTTCTTCTCCTATTGTGAGAACATCCTCCACCCTTTTAGCTCTTCCCCAGGAGAGGTCACTCCTGTGAATGATACCCTTTACACCACCTAAATCCACTATAGCAGACGCTTTTTCAAACTTTTGGACAATTCCTTTAACTTTGCTTCCTACAGGATGATTTTTGATGTACTCCTCCCATGGCTTTGGAAGTGTTTCCTTTATACTAAGAATAAGCTTTTGGGTTCTTGGGTTAAACTTAAGGACCTTTACGTTAACATTTTCCCACTTCTTTGGCATACTACCATCATATGAAACTTCGTCCTTAGGAACAATGCCTTCTAAGCCCTCAAAGAGCTCTACTATAACTCCTCTTTCTGTTATGTCTACTACTTTACCAGGCATCACTTTGCCTTCGCTTATAACTTCCTTTGCCTTCTCCCATGGGTTGGGCTTTAGCTCTCTAAGGCTTACAAAGATAAACTCCTTCTCTTTGGATATTCTTTTAACCTTGACCTTTAGTTTTTCTCCAACCTCCGTATAGTTGTAGGGATTTTTGTCTCTACCCCAAGAGAGTTCTTCCTTTGGCAAAAATGCCCTTAGCGTATTCTTTACCAGCAGCGTAATGCCTTTCTCTGGGTCTATTTTGATAACTCTACCTTCTACGATATCTCCTACCTTTAACTGCTTGAGGATTCTCTCCTTCTTTCTCTTTTTGATCAGTTCTACAAAATCCTTTTCAGTTAAAACGATCTTTAGACCTTCTTTTGTGTCTGAAAGTTCCTTTATCTTTGCTACTACTCTTGAATTCTTTCTCAGTCCTTGTCGAGCTTCAGATTTAGGCAGGATTGCCTTTAGACCACTGATATTAACTACATACGCATCATCTAAAATCTCCTCTACTCTACCCTCTACGAACTTACCTTTTTCTTGGGCAGACTTTAAAAAGCCATAGAGCCTCTCTTTGAGATACCTTTGGAAAGACAGAACGGGCACACCACCTGAAAACCTGACCAAGATGCCCTTTATTTCGTCCCCCTCCTTAGTTTGTGGTGGCAGTTCTTCCTTGGGCATTATTGCCTCTACCTTGTAGCCCACATCAATGTATGCAGTCCTGTCGTCTATTTTGACGATCCTTCCCCTTACCACCTCTCCCTTCCTTAAAATTCTGTTTGGCATGAGCTTTCCTTCTAATAGGTTTTCAAATTTTTCCATTTCACTCATGGGAAAATTATTATAAGCAATTTTTTTAAATCAATCTATCCAAAAGAACGGTAAGAAAGTACACTACGCTCACATACCCGTTTACTGTAAAGAATGCTTTATTTATCTTAGAAAGGTCGTGCTCCTTTATTAGACTGTGTTCATACACAAGAAATAGACCGAGCACCAAAAGTCCCAAAAGGTAAATGGGCCCTAAGAAATCCACCACAAAGAATAAGGCTAAGAGGGAAAGAAAGGTTATAGCATGAAAGAGCCTGGATATCTTTAAGGCTCCCCCAATGCCATACTTTACTGGGATGGATTTTAGATTGTGCGCTCTGTCAAACTCGTAGTCTTGAAGTGCATACAGCACATCAAACCCTGCCACCCAAAAAGCCATACCTATACCCAAAAGCAAGGCGGTTTTTGATATGTTCTCGTTAAAGGCAGTATCCACCGCAAGAGGAATTAAAAAGTAAACCAACCCAAGCACCAGGTGTGGATAGTAGGTGATCCGCTTGGCGTACGGGTAAAACCAAAGGAGAAAAATCACAAAAGGAGCCAACAGAAATGTAAGCATGTTTATCATAAGGCAGGAAAGGAGGAATATACCCCCAGATATTAGAACAAGTTTTTTGATGTCTTCTTGAGAGAGCTCACCCCTTGCATGAACCCAATCCTTTGTTCTTGGATTTAGCTGGTCTATGGGAAGGTCAATAAGCCTGTTGAGGGCCATACCCAATGTCCTCGCAGACACAAAGGCAACCAGCACCCAAAAGAGCTTCCAAAGGGATGGAAAATCCTCAACCAACAGGACTATGCCTGCCAGTAAGAATGGAAGGGCAAAGATGGTGTGTTCAAATTTCGTAAGTTCTGCGTAAGCCTTTAGCCTCATATATCAAAGATAACCTCCGCCAAATAGCTGTCCTCCAACTTTTCCACCTTGAGCCTGTGATAGGTGGCTGCCTTTATAACGAGCTTTGAGGGATGCCTTTTGGGATCAAAGGTACCGCCCTTTAGAACCAGTTTAACACCATCCTCTTTAAACTCCACCCTTTCACAGTGGTTTATTATCAATTTTTCCTTTTCGTGCAAGATCAAAAGCTGGTTTATGACGTCTGCCAAGAGGTAGGGTAGTTCTCCTTGAACCTCCAATTCTACTTTTTTGTCTTTGCTAACCTTTTCTATGTCTGTGATCTCGTTAAAGGTAGCAAGGATGGCTTTGCAGAATAGTTCCTCCAAGCTCTTTGCCTTTACCCTTATACCTGCGTCTGCGGTGATGTCATCTATGATTTCATAAAAGCTCATATTCCAAGCACATCAAACATGCTGTAAAAGCCAGGTGGTTTTCCTTTAATCCACCGGCAAGCTTCCAAGGTACCTTTAGCAAAGATGTCTCTGGAGACTGCTCTGTGGGTAAGTTCTATCCTCTCTCCAAAGCCCAAAAGATACAGAGTATGCTCTCCTACCACATCTCCACCTCTCAAAGACATAACGCCTATCTCCTCGCCCTTTGGGTCTATACCCTCTCTTCCAAACTTTCTCACCTGTGAAGGGTCTTTGCCCAAGGTGTTAGCTACTATCTCCAAGAGCTTTAGAGCGGTTCCGCTTGGTGCGTCCTTTTTAAATCGGTGGTGGATCTCTAAGATTTCCACGTCAAAACCCTTATCCTTTAGAGCTTTAACCGCTATCTCTGCCAACTTAAAGAGAAGATTGACCCCCAAGCTCATGTTAGGAGAGAGAAGGATGGGGGCATATGCTGAAAGCTCTTTTAGCTCCTCCACCTGCTGTGGGCTAAAGCCCGTGGTACCTATGACCACTCCCTTACCTGCATAAGCAGACAGTTTTGCATGAGCTAAAGCAGAGAGAGTATTCCCCGTAAAATCCACTACCACGTCTCCAAAGGGTAAAACGTCCTCCAAGTTAGAGGTGAGCGGTGCGGACTTGAACTCTTCCATACCCACCGCTTCTCCTAAGCTCTGTCCTTTGACGCAGTCAGGATGCTCAACACCTGCAACTACCTGCAGGTCTGAATACTCAAGGGAGGCCTTTAAGATCGCCCTACCCATTCTGCCGAGGGCTCCGCACAGGATCAGTTTGGTCATTCTTCCTCTCCAAAGATCATATCTTCAAGCTCATCTACCGCCTCTTCCGCTTGATCCGGTGGAACAATCGATGGATAGATGGCAACTTGAACACCCTCTGTAAAGAGTAGCTTGCTTATGATCTCCTGGAGCTTTTCTAGCTCTTCCGGAGTCACATCGTCTCTGATGCTCTCCTCAATGGGCTTGGAGGTTAGGAAAAAGCCTACCAATGCAAAAGGCACTGCATAAGTTTGTTCTTCCATGACACTCTCCTTTTCAAGTTTTCCTAAAGATATTAACACACTTTCTTTTGAACAAGTTCTGTGAAAAATTCCACCAGCTCTTCCCAAGTTTTAGTTCCCAAATCTCCTTCCTTTTTGGACCTAACGGAAACGGTTCTGCTTTCCATCTCTCTGTCTCCCACCACAAGGATGTAAGGAACCTTTTGCAACTCTGCAGTTCTTATTTTGGCGGAGAGTCGTTCCTTTCTGTCATCCACTTCCACTCTGAAGTTCTTTTCTGTTAAGAAATTCTTAAGCTCGGTTGCATAAGGTATATGCTTTTCAGAGACTGGGAGCACCTTCGCTTGTACAGGCGCTAGCCAGAAGGGCAGGAGCCCCGCATAGTGTTCCAAAAGAACACCGGTGAACCTTTCTATTGACCCAAAGATCGCTCGGTGGATCATGTATGGTCTGTGCCTTTTGTTGTCTGGGCCTACGTACTCCATGTCAAAACGCTCTGGCAGGTTAAAGTCAAACTGAATGGTAGAACACTGCCAGAACCTACCTATGGCATCTTTTATCTTTACATCTATCTTGGGACCGTAAAAAGCACCACCACCCTCGTCTATCTCGTAGCTTAAGTTTAGAGCTTCCACCGCCTTTTTGAGGGCATTCTCTGCCTTTTCCCACTGCTCTTCGGAGCCAATATAAAGGGATGGTCTTGTGGATATATAAACCTTAAAGTCCTCAAAGCCGAAGGTTTTTAACATCTGCACCGCAAAGTCTAAGGTTTCAAGGATAGCATCCTCCACCTGCTCAGGTGTGCATATTATGTGGGCATCATCTTGGGTAAAACCCCTTACCCTCATTAGTCCGTGCAGAACTCCAGATAGCTCGTATCTATAAACTGTGCCAAGCTCTGCCAACTTCAAAGGAAGTTCTTTGTAGCTCCTTACTTTGCTCTTGTAGATGGCCACATGGAAAGGACAATTCATAGGTTTAACAAAGTATTCCTCCTGCTCCAACTCCATAGGTGGATACATGTTCTGACGGTAATACTCCAGATGCCCGCTGGTTTGCCATAGTTTTGCCTTTCCTACATGAGGTGTATAAACCAGTTGATAGCCCCTCTTTAAGTGTTCCTCCTTCCAGAAGTCCTCCAAAACTTTTCTGTATATCCCACCCTTTGGAAGCCAGAGCACCAAACCTCCCCCTATGTCTTCGTCTATGATGAACATCTCCAACTCTGCGCCCAGTTTTCTGTGGTCCCTTCTCTTTACCTCTTCGTAGAACTTTAGCCTCTCTTCAAGCTCCTTTGTGTCCCAGTAAGCTATGCCGTAAATTCTTTGGAGCATAGGTTTGGAAGGGTCTCCTTGCCAGTAAGCTCCCGCTATGTGAGTTAGCTTAAAGGCACCCACCATACCAGTGGAGGGCACATGGGGTCCCCTGCAAAGGTCTATAAAGTCCCCCTGCTCATAGACAGATATAACATCCTGAGGGTCTATGCGCCTGATTATGTCAAGCTTGTAATGTTCCTTTAACTGTTCAAAGAGTCTAATGGCAGAATCTCTGTCCAGTTCCCTCCTCAGAATAGGATAGTTTCTCTCTATTATCTCCTTCATCTTCTGTTCTATCTTGGGTAGGTCCTCTTCTTTTATCCTTGTTCCTTCCACCTCCACGTCGTAATAGAAACCTTCCTCCGTGGTGGGTCCGACTCCAAGATGAACCACCTCCTTACCGTATATTTCCTTTAGGGCTTGAGCCATTATGTGAGAAAGGGAGTGGCGCATGATTTCCAAGCTTTCTGGGTCTCCCTTGTATATGGGTACAAGCTCTCCAGACTCCCTTATGGGTGTCTGAAGATCGATTATTTTACCGCCCAGTTTGGCGCCAAGGGCGCCTTCTATTCCAACCTCTTTAAAGAAGTCTCCAAGCTTTTTGCCCTTTTCCACTTCGTACTCTTTACCGTTTAGAACTACCCTCAGCATGGTTCAAAAATTATAAACCCTGTACAGAACTTCCATAGGGTGCAATACCTTTATGAGGCTGCTTTAAAAATAATGCATCAGGGGCGGGATAAAGATAACCTAGATGTGGCTGGCGAAGGTAGTCGGGGATGTGCGTATATTCCATTGGATGCTGGGATCTAAGCTCTTTAAGACAATCTTCGCACAAAAACTCCTCTCTTATTGCGGGCTTTTCACAATTTAGGCAATTTCTTTGGGCAAGTCCCAGAAGTTTTAAAAGTTTTCTCATTCAAAGTTTATCTTCTCTTGGATTACATAAGGCTTTGTGTCCTTTGTCCTGTAGTATATCCGGATCAAGAGCTCTGCCAAAAGCCCGGTGGATATAAGCTGTATGCCCGCAAGGATTAAAAGCACGCTGAGGATCAAGAGAGGCCTCCTTCCTATGGACTCCTCAAAAAAGAGCTTTAAAAAGATCAGATAAAAGAGGCTGAAAAGACCCAACGTAAGGAGCAAAAATCCTACACCGCCAAACATATAAAGGGGCTTGTTGATGTACTCATTGAGGAACTTTACCAGCATTATGTCCAAAATGACCCGAACAGTCCTTCCTATGCCGTATTTGGACTTCCCAAACATCCTTGGGTGATGCCTTACCACCACTTCCGTGATTTTAGCACCTCTCCTTTTGGTAAGGGCGGGCAAGAACCTGTGCATATCTCCAAAAAGTTCCAGATCCTTTACCACCTCTGCCCTGTATGCTTTTAGAGTGCATCCGTAATCATGAAGATGCACGCCGGTAATTCGGGATATGAGCCAGTTGGCAATAATTGAGGGAAGCCTTCTTGATAAAAATGGATCTTTTCGGTCTTTTCTCCATCCGCTTACCACATGATAGCCTTCCTTTAATTTTTCCAGCAGTATTGGAATGTCCTCAGGATCGTTTTGTAGGTCTGCATCTAAAGTGATGATAATATCTCCCTTTGCATGTTCAAAGCCTGCAGACATTGCGGCGGTCTGTCCGTAGTTCCTTTTGAACCTTATTACTTTTAGCCGGCTGTCCTTTTCCGCCAGTTGTTTTAGCCTTTGATAGGTGTCATCGGTAGAGCCATCATCTACAAAGATGATCTCGTAATCCTCTCCTAAGCTATCCAGAACCTTTTTGAGCTTTTCGTAGAGAATTGGAACATTTTCCTCTTCGTTGTAGGCGGGGATAACCACCGAGAGCATGCTAATAGTTTATCAGATGTATGCTCTTTGTCCTTTCACTATTACCCTTATTAGCTTTCCCTTTTCTTCTCTCTTCTTTACCTTTTGCCTTCCCACAAGAGGGACTACCACTTGGTCTTTCAAGAGTTTCTTTAAAGTTTGTTTTAAGGATTCCTTTATCAACTGTTACTTTCCTTGGGTGCCAAAGAGATCCACGCCTTCTTTATTGCACAGTCTGTCTGAACCTTTCAAGGGCTTTTTTTATACCACGGACCGCCTGCCTTATTCGATGCTCGTTTTCCACCAAGGCAAACCTAACATAACCCTCTCCATACTCTCCAAAGCCTATGCCGGGTGAGACTGCCACCTTTGCCTCCTTCAGCAAAAAGAGTGAAAAGTCCAAAGAGTTCATACCTACCCACTCGGGAATCTTTGCCCAAACAAACATGGATGCCTTGGGTTTTTCCACCGGCCAACCTATACGGTTCAGCCCTTCCACCAGCACATCCCTTCTCTTTTGATAAACATCTCGATTTTTCTCTACGATTTCGTAGGGGCTCTCTAAGGCTATTATAGAGGCAACCTGTATGGGTGTAAAAACGCCGTAATCTAAGTAGCTTTTCAGATGGGCAAGGTTATTTATGAGGATTTCATTACCCAAAACAAAGGCAACACGCCAGCCCGCCATAGAAAAGCCCTTAGACATGGAGTAAATTTCCACCGCAATATCTTTTGCACCTTCCACCTGCAAAATACTGGGCGGTTTGTATCCATCAAAGCCAAGGTCTGCGTAAGCAAAATCGTGGATCACCCACACTTCCTCCCTTTTTGCCCATCTAACAATTTCTTTGAAGAATTCCAGACTAACGCAAAGGGTGGTTGGATTGTGAGGGAAGCTCAGCACCAAAGCTTTGGGTTTTTTGAAGGAAGCCTTGAGGGTATCGTGGATACTCTTTAAAAAGTACTCTTCAAAATTTTGCTTTTCCTCAAGGTTTATAGGAATAGATATGGCATCCCCACCCGCTATTATAGGTGCGTAATAGTGTATAGGATAGGTAGGATTTGGCACCATTACCGAATCGCCGGGCTCCACCATAGCAAGGATAAGGTGCGAATAGCCCTCCTTTGCCCCTATGGTCATTATAGCCTCTGTTTCTGGGTTTAGTTCCACACCATAGTTTCTTTGATAAAAGTCACATATAGCCTTTCTGAGCCTTGGTATACCCTTTGAGGAAGAATAGCCATGTACATTGTCCCTCTTTGCCACCTCGCAAAGCTTTTCTATTATGTGAGGTGCGGGTGGAAGGTCTGGGTTTCCCATTCCCAAATCTACAATATCCTCTCCCTCCCTTCTGAGCTTCATTTTTAGCTCATTGACCATGGCAAAAACATACTTAGGAAGCTTTTGAACCCTTGGAAAAATAAGCTTACTCATGCTTGCCTTCCTCTTTCAACTCCTCACAGTTTATACACAAAAGGGTATCTCCGCACCACAACTTTCGCATATGCCGTAAGCTCCTACTTCTATTTTATAATAGGGCATAGTCTATCTTCCGTAAAAGTTTTAGTTTTCCTGTTTTAAACCCCTGAAGGTTTATGTATCTTCCCATTTCTATGTTTGCTCTGTCTATCTCAGCCTTGCCCTCAAAGGCTATGTTAGATGAGTCCTTTATCTGCTCTTGGGTAAAGCCAAGAATCTTTTGCTTCATTTCCAAAAGCAGGTTCTTTATTTTTACAATTTGCTCCTCTAACAAATGGTTCATGCTATAATTATACTTGATTAACACTCCTAGTGAGAAACCATTTAAACAGTCAAAATAACTCGTTGTAATACCCTTCCCTCTGCTAGCTTTCAGGTATTTGTTAAAATTAGATGTCCATGTACTCCCTGATTTATAAAAACAAAAGGTTTGTAGCGGGTGTTATAGGTCTCGTATCTTTAGCTTTTTTACTTTGGCTACTTTGGGTTGGGGGTGTAAAAGACATCGCCAATATAGGGCAGAACTGCGTAGCAAATGTGGATGGCTCATGCATAACACTAAGGGACTACAGAAGGGAGCTTTTGAGGTACGGAAATTTAGCACAAAACAAAGATATGGAGCGATTGTTAAAACAGCAAGTGCTTGAAAGTTTGATAGTTCAGGAACTTCTTTATACAAAGGCAAAAAAGCTTGGCTTTCTTGCCAGCGATCAGGAGGTCATAGACCTTATAAAATCAGACCCAAGCTTTCAGGAAAATGGTGTATTTAGCATTTCCAAGTACAAAGAGAGCCTTGCCCGTCTAGGATTGGAGCCTACAGAGTATGAGGAATACATAAGAAAGATACTAACCATACAAAAGCTACTGAATCTTATAGGGAACGCTGTTTATCTGACACCAAAGGAGGAAGAAATCAATCTGCTTAGCCAGAGCTTTGAAATAAGCGGTAAGCTTTACATAATAAAACCGGAGGATGTGTCTGTTAGCGTTAGTGAAAAGGAGATTTTAGACTTTTACACCCAAAACAGGGAAAACTTTAAAAGGGAGCCAACAAAAGTGGTTAGACTTTGGATAGAAAAAGACAAACAAAAAGCTGAAGAGATATACAAAGCCCTCAGGAATAGGCAAGAGGTCCCAAACTTCAAAGAATTTAAACTGCCTCAGCAGGAGGGAGAATTTCCCGCAGAGCTTAAAGGGGAGCTAAACAGACTCAGCCCTGCTGACCCCATAAGCTTGGTAAAGACAGGAGAGGGTTATGCTATAGTTTTTCTCTTCAAGGAGGAGACCGGCGGATACAAAAGCCTGGAGGAGGTAAGAGCCCAAATTGAAAAGACGCTAAAAGAGAAAAAAGCCCAAGAGCAGGTAAAGTCTTTGGCGGAGAAGGTTAAAGAGGATCTTAAGCAAGGTAAGAATGTTTCCTATAAGTTCTTTGAGTTTTCTAAGGCACCAGCCATTCAGCTTCTTTCTGTAGTGAAACTCGGAGAGAAGGATCTCTTTGAAATCTTGCTCTCCAAAGAAAGGGTATTTGGTCCTTATCCTCTGCTTAATGGTTATGGAGTGCTGGTAGTTCAGGAAAGAAGCAAGAAGGAAATAGACCAAAAACAAAGGGCAGAGTTTATCAAAGATCTTCTTTCCCTCAAAAAGGATACTACCATAAACTATTACATAGAGAGCCTTAGAAAAGGTGCAAAGGTTAAAATAAACAGGGAGCTAATAGGAGGTTAGAAAATGGAAAAGAAGTGGAGGACAGCTATTACCCAGCATGTAGGTCATGAAACCTACATAAGGGGCTACAGGCTCTTGGACTTGGTGGGCAATCTAAGCTTTGCCCAAGCCATTTATCTGATCTTAAAGGGTGAACTACCCACAGAGAAGGAATCCAAGATGATGGAAGCTATGCTGGTTTCTGTCATTGACCACGGCATTGCACCACCTTCCGCAATAGCTGCAAGGGCTGTGGCATCCGGTGGAAACTCTCTAAATGTTGGTGTTGCGGCGGGTGTGCTTGCTTTTGGCTCAGCCCACGGTGGTGCTCTGGAGGACGCCATGAAATTCATCCAGGAGGGTGTAAAAAGTGGCAGAAGTGTGGAAGAGATAGTTAAAGAATACTTAGGAAGTAAAAAGCCCATACCAGGATATGGGCACAGATACTACAAGGACTTTGACCCACGGACTAAGAGGCTCATGGACATAGCCAAGGAGCTTGGCTTTTATGGATCTCACTGCAAGTTTGCAGAGGATGTGGAAGAAGAAATCAGCAGGCAAAAAGGTAAGAGGTTGGTGCTCAATGTGGATGGTGCTATAGCGGCAATAGCTTCTGAGATGGGATTTGACTGGAGACTCGGAAAGGGCTTTTTCATAATAGGAAGGGTGCCGGGACTTGTCGCCCATGTGTATGAAGAGCTCACTACCGAAAAGCCCTTCTCCAAGAGATTGGACGAGGAAACGGAAGTAGAATACACCGGAGTGCCACCAAGGGAGTTACCTGCGGAGTTTAAAAAGATTTAAAATAGAAAAAAATCTCAAATAGGAGGTATTGTCATGAGAGTACATAAAGTCCAACCCAAAGACTACCTTAAGCCCTCTAACCTAAAGGGCATATCCAACGAACAGATAGAGCCTCACTTTGAGGGCCACTACAAGGGTTATGTAGCCAAATACAACGAAGTTCAAGAAAAGCTGGCGGACTTGAACTTTTCCGACAGGTCTAAGGCAAACCAAAATTACTCCGAGTACAGAGAGCTAAAGGTGGAAGAGAGCTTTAACTACATGGGTGTGGTCCTGCACGAACTGTACTTTGGACATTTGGGGGCAAAGGGAGAGCCCTCAGAAGCCTTTAAGAAGAAGGTGGAAGAAGACTTTGGTTCTTGGGATGCTTGCGTGCAAGAGCTGAAGGCGGCGGGCATAGCCTTTAGAGGATGGGCAGTACTTGGCTTGGACATATTCTCTGGAAGGCTTGTGGTAAACGGTTTGGATGCCCACAATATGTATAATTTCACAGGTCTCATTCCACTCATCGTGCTTGACACTTACGAGCATGCCTACTATGTGGATTACAAGAACAAAAGACCTCCATACATAGACGCCTTCTTGGAGAACATAAACTGGGACGTGGTCAATGAAAGGTTTGAAAAGGCTATGAAAGCCTACGAAGCCCTGAAAGACTTTGTTAAGTGATCTCTTGGGGGCTCTGCCCCCATGAAAATAATACTTACCGGCGAGCCAGGTATCGGAAAGACAACCCTCATAAAAAAGCTACTCCAAAGACTGGGAAATAGAGCAATAGGTTTTTGGACGGAGGAGGTAAGGGATCCAAAAACCAAAGAAAGAACGGGCTTTAAGGTAATCAGCACAGAAGGTAAAGCCCAACTTTTTGCCAGCAAGTTTTTCACCTCCAAGCATTTGGTAGGGTCCTACGGAGTGAATACCGCTCGGTTTGAGTCGGTAGTCCTTCCCATCTTGGAAAAGGCAAGAGAATTAAAGGACGTTTACATCGTTATAGACGAAATCGGAAAGATGGAGTTATTTTCTAAGGCTTTTAGAGAACTGGTAAGAGAGATCCTTTTCAACCCAAGATACAAGGTAATTGCCACTATTCCCATAAGGGATGTGCATCCCCTGGTGAGGGACATCAGAAGACTTCAAGGGGCGGTAGTTATTGAGGTAAATAAAGAAAACAGGGACCTTTTGGTGGAAGAGATACTAAAACTTTTGGATTAAAATTAGAGTAAGGCTGATGTATCCAGTAATAAGGAAAGAGCATTTAGGTGAAGATTACTTTATTCTAAGTGTAAGGGCGGAACACCTACAAAGGGCCCAAGCTGGTCAGTTTGCCCTCTTGCAACATACTGAACTTTCGGAGCTTATTCCTCTTTCTATCTTAGAGGTGGATGGGGACGAAGTTAGCTTTTTGGTTAAGGTAGTAGGCAGGAGCACTTTAGAGCTAAAAGAGGAGGCCCAGCAGATATCATACATTGCAGGTCCTTTAGGAAAACCCTTTCCTGTGAAAAACTATGGCAAGGTAGCTTGCTTTGGTGTAGGTTGGGGTATAGCACCCCTCTATAACGTGGCTAAGTTTTTAAAGAAGGAGGGCAATTCTCTTGAACTCTATTTTCTTTCCGAGGATGGCTTTTTGCCTCTCAGGGAGAAGTTGGACGCCCTCTTTGACCGGGTTGAAGTACTAAAGGAACCCAAGAAGGTGGATGCGGACCTTATAATCTCCGCTGGTAGCAACAGGCTCTCAAGGGATGTGTTAAAGTTAAACCCAGAAACGCCACACATAGCTATGGTAAATACCCATATGTTAGATGCAGTAGGGCTCTGTTTGGTGTGCAGGGTGCTGGTAGATGGCTCTGTTAAGCTTGCTTGCTTGGATGGTCCATGGTTTGATGCCCAAAAAGTAGATTGGGAAAACCTTATAAGCAGGGAGGATCTTTTTGCAGAACAGGAAAGGTTAGCCCTTGAAGAGTATCAAAAATTACTAAGACGCAAAAATCTAAGGAAAACTTCCTCGGAGGTGTAGAAATGTTTGAGTTTTCTCAGAGAATTTCCCAGCTTCCCCCTTACCTTTTTGCCCAAATTGACAAGAAAAAGAGGGAAAAGATAGCCCAAGGGGCGGATGTTATTGATCTAGGAGTAGGAGATCCGGACATACCTACACCTAAGCCGATAGTAGATGCTATGAAGAGGGCGGTGGAAAAGCCCGAGCACCATAGATACCCCTCTTACGAAGGCATGCTTTCTTTTCGCCAAGCGGTGGCAGATTGGTATAAAAGAAGGTTTGGCGTTGAACTGGATCCTCAAAAGGAAGTGATTACACTGATTGGTTCAAAGGAAGGAATTGCCCACTTTCCCTTAGCTTTTGTAAATCCAGGGGATGTGGTACTTTGCCCAGACCCTGCCTATCCAGTCTATAAGATCGGCACTCTCTTCGCAGGAGGAGTTCCTTATATCCTGCCGTTGAAAGAAGAGAACAATTTCCTTCCGGACTTTAAAAGTGTTCCCTCCGATGTGCTAAAGAAGGCTAAGATCATATGGGTCAATTATCCTAACAACCCAACCTCTGCAACAGCTACAAGGGAATTTTACAAAGAGCTCATAGACTGGGCAAGAGAGCACAACATAATAGTAGCTTCTGATCTCGCTTACTCGGAGATTTACTTTGATGGTGAAAAGCCTCCGTCCATATTGGAGATAGAGGGTGCAAAGGAAGTTGCCATAGAGTTTCATTCCCTTTCAAAGACTTTCAATATGACCGGCTGGCGTTTGGGTATGGCGGTGGGAAACGAAAAGCTCATAGCAGGGCTTGGAAAGGTAAAGACCAACGTGGACTCTGGGCAGTTCCAAGCTATCCAAGAAGCGGGCATCGCAGCCTTAAATCTTCCCGAGGAGGAAATTCAAAAGCTGAGGGATATATACAAGGAGAGAAGGGAAGTGATGGCCAAGGCTCTAAAAGAGGCAGGTTTGGAGGTTTATCCTTCCAACGCCACCTTTTACCTTTGGGTGAAGGTGCCAAAGGGGTTTAGCTCCGCCCAGTTTGTGGAAAAGCTCCTTGAAGAATGTGCCATTGTTTGCACACCAGGAAATGGCTTTGGAGAACACGGAGAGGGCTACTTTAGAATTTCTCTGACAGTCCCCACCCAAAGGCTATTAGAGGCAGCGGAAAG
>JAEMPM010000012.1 GCA_022759285.1 Thermocrinis sp. | reverse complement strand
TAGACCGCTTGACTTATATAGAAGGATGTAAGATAATATCATATCTCTTTCAAACTACCCTACGGAGGTTTTTAGATGGCTGTTCCGAAGAGAAGGACTTCAAGTTGGAGAAGAGATCAGAGAAGGGCACAAAACTTTTTTGCAAAGCTAAAGGTAAGGGCTCTGGCAGAGTGCCCCAATTGCGGTGAAATGATTATGCCCCACAGAGTATGCCCCTACTGTGGCTATTACAAAGGCAAACAGGTTCTAAATAAAATATAGGATAAATGCCCAAGATCGCAGTGGATTGTATGGGGGGAGACTACGCCCCCGAGGAAATCGTTAAAGGTTGCATTCTAGCATACAAAGAGCTTGGTATTAGCACATACCTGGTAGGAGACAGAAAGGCAATAGAAAGTATCTTACATAAAGAGGGAGTAAGGGAAAGCGAAACCTTGACCATAGTTCATGCAGAGGAAAAAGTAGAAATGCACGATCCTCCTTCGGTGGTGCTTAAAAAGAAGAATTCTTCCCTTTATGTGGCGGGTATGCTCGTGAAAGAGGGAGAGGCAGACGGTCTTGTGTCTGCAGGTAATACGGGTGCAGTGCTAGCAGTAGGCAAGTTTGTGGTAGGTACGGCGGAGGAAGTGGAAAGGCCCACTATAGGAGTTCCCCTTCCAAACCCAAAAGGCAAAACAGTCCTTTTGGATGTGGGTGCCAACGTGGACTGTAAACCCAGACATCTTCTGCAATTTGCCATAATAGGGCATACCTATGCGGAGGAGATTTTGGGTATAAAAAACCCACGGGTAGGCATTCTGAGTATAGGTGAGGAAGAAGGTAAGGGCAACGAGCTGGTGAAGGAAACTTATCCCCTTTTAAAGAGGTCTAAGCTAAACTTTTTGGGTAACGCAGAAGGTAGAGATATATACGCAGGTACCTTTGATGTGATCGTGTGTGATGGTTTCGTGGGTAATGTAGTTCTAAAGGCAAGTGAAAGTCTCGGTTTTGCAGTTATTCAAATGATAAAAGAGGAGGTTCAAAAGAGCCTTCTGGCAAGGCTTGGTGCCTTGTTGATGTTGTCAGCTTTGAACAATCTCAAGAAGAAAGCAGACTTTGCGGAATATGGAGGCATTCCCCTCTTGGGTGCAAAAAAGCCCGTCATAATAACCCACGGCAGGGCAAACGCCAAGGCTATAAAGAATGCCATAAAGGTAGCCAACGAGTTTTTAACCCATCGCTTTAATGAAAAGTTAAAGGAAAATCTAATAAAATTGGTTCCCGAAGGAGTAAGAATCTGATGGGCATTACACTGCAAGGATTGGGCTACTACGTACCGGAAGATGTACTCACCAACTTTGATTTAGAGAAAATGGTGGATACATCTGATGAATGGATCGTAACGCGCACGGGTATAAGGGAAAGAAGGATTGCAAGAAAGGAAAGTCTTTTGGACATGGCAGAAAAGGCAAGTAGGATGGCTCTGGATATGGCAAAGATCTCTCCCCAAGATATAGACGCTATAATCCTTGCTACCCTAACACCTGAGCTTGGTTTTCCCGCTTCCGCTTGCTTACTGCAGGGCAAACTTGAATGCAAAAGGGGCTTTGCCTTTGATATATCTGCTGCGTGCAGTGGCTTTTTGTATGGCTTGGAGGTGGCCAAGGGTTTAATAGAAGGAAATGGACTAAAAAAGGTTCTCTTGGTAGGTGCAGAAAAGCTCTCAGACATTGTTAACTGGCAGGATAGAAGCACTTGCGTACTATTTGGAGATGGTGCGGGTGCAGTGGTTGTTTCCAACGAAGGAGAAGGTGAGATCTTGGCTTCTGTTATGAGGTCTGATGGCTCTGTATGGGAGATCCTATACGCAGAAAGGTGTGGTTATATAAACATGAAAGGGAGGGAGCTTTTTAAGTTGGCAGTTAGGAGTATGGAAGAGGTGTGCCTTGAGGTTTTGCAGAAGGCAGGATTGAGCGTAGAGCAGATAGACCTTTTTGTGCCCCATCAGGCGAACATAAGGATCATGGAAGCCCTTGCGGAAAGACTAAACATAAGCATGGAGAAGGTTTATTCAAACATTCACAAATACGGAAACACAAGCGCCGCATCCATACCCATAGCCCTAACAGAAGCGTACTTGGAGGGAAGATTGAAGCGGGGAGATTTGGTGCTCATGACCGCCATGGGCGGAGGGCTAACCTGGGGTGCAATGTTGATTAGATTTTAAGATTATGTTCTACAAACGGGTAGTTATAAACAGTAAAGAAGTTCAGGAGGGAGACCTCTTTGTAGCATTAAAAGGTTCAAGGCACGACGGACACGACTTTGTGGAGGAAGCCTTCCAAAGGGGTGCGGTGGGAGTGGTAGTAGAAAGGGAGGTTAAGGTACCGGAGGGAAAGTACGCTTTAGTAGTGAAGGACAGTCTTGAGTTTTTGAGGGACTTGGCAAGAAAGAAGAGGGAGAGCTTTAAAGGAAAGGTCATAGCCATTGCGGGTTCTGCAGGAAAAACTACCACCAAAGAGATGCTTGCTTTTCTGCTCTCAAAGGTTGCAAAGACCTGCAAAACGCCAAAGAACTATAACTCCCAAATAGGAGTGCCCCTTTCAGTGGCAAACTTTGACGAAGATTGTCAGTTTTGGGTGGTGGAGATGGGTGCAAGTCAAAAAGGAGATGTGGCAAAGCTTGTGGATATAGTAAAACCTCACATAAGGGTGATAACCGCCATAGGGGAGGAGCATCTGGAAACCTTTGGTTGTTTGGATGATGTGGTGATGGGAAACGGAGAGGTTTTCAAGGACATGGGGGAAGAAGATGTGGGCGTTTGTCCTCATGAGGTTTCCCATTGCTACCTTTTGCCAAGAAAGATCACCTTTGGTGAAGGATCTCATCTATCCGCAAGGGAGATAAACCTTAGCACGGAAGGGGTACGCTTTAAGGTTTTGGATGTAGAGGTTTTTATCCCCATTCCCAGCCTTGGGGTGGTGGAAAATGCCCTCTGCACTTTTGCAGCTTTACAAGCCCTTGGCTTTGATTGGAAGGACTTTGTGGGTTATCTGAGGGATTTCAAGGCGGTGGAAGGAAGATTTAAAACCTACCAAATGGATAACTGGTTTGTGATAGATGATGCTTACAACGCTAATCCTCCCTCTATGCGCAAGGCTTTGCAAACTCTTTGTAGGTTTAAAGGTTTTAAAATAGCAGTGCTTGGAGATATGTTAGAACTGGGCAAGGAGTCTGAAAGATTCCATAGGGAGGTGGGAAAACTCTGTGCGGAACTTGGCATAGATCTATGCCTGTTTTACGGTCCGAACATGAAATATGCGTGGGAGGAGTGCGTAAAGCACGGTGGAAAAGCAGAGCATTTTGGGGACAAGGAAACCCTTACAAGCTTTTTATTGGGACTTTCGAACAAGCCAGCCGTGGTTCTCTTTAAAGGTTCAAGGGGTATGCGTCTTGAGGAGGTTCTTCATAGGTTGCGAGATGAGAAGGTTTAGAATATAATGATATTCTTATAATGAGGATCCTGTGGGCTTTTGCCTTTACTGTTAGCTTTGGGTGGGCAGTAGAGCTAAGTGTATCAGACGTGCTCCAAAAGGCTTTGGAAAACAACAAAGAAATAAAGGCTATGCAAAAGGAAATCTCTGCAGGCAGACTGGAGCTAAAGTCGGCAAGGGGAGCTTACTTTCCTCGCATAAAGTTTGAGGAGAACTTTACCAGAACGGACATACCCGTCTATGCCTTTATGACTCGGCTCAACCAGGAACGTATAACACAGCAAGACTTTGACCCAAGCAAGCTCAACCACCCAAGCGCCATAAACAACTTTGAAACAAAGATAGGCTTGGAAATTCCCATATGGCTTGGAGGAAAAATTCAGGCGGGAGAAAGGCTGGCAAAGCTAAACCTCTCCATACTGCAAAGGGAAGACATCAGAAAGAAAGAGGATGTAGCCCTGAAGGTTTATGAAGCTTACGGAGATGCGGTTCTTGCCAAGATGGCTGTTGATGTTTCCAAGCAAGCTTTAGAAAGTGCTCAAGAACATCAAAGGCTTGCGGAGGAAACCCATAAGGTAGGAATGGCATTGCTTTCGGATATATTCAGGGCAAAAGTGTATGTAGAAAAAGCAAGGGAAAGACTCTTTGCGTCACAAAAGGACTACGAAACCGCCAAAAAGGCTTTAGAGCTGGTTGTGGGAACTTCCCTCGGAGACTTTGATGTGGTAGATATAAAAGAGTGTCCGGCGGTGGAACTAAAGGGACTCAAAGAAACAGCCCTTCAAAAGAGAGAAGACCTAAAAGCTATGTATGAGAGGGCTAAGCTCTTTGATGAATTCTACACCTTTGAACTTTCCAACAACCTACCCCAGGTTTATGCTGGTGCTTTTTACTCTCTGAACTCAAAAGACGGCCCCTTTGGTACGGACGGAAAGGGCTATATGCTCATGTTTGGTATATCTTGGAGCTTTGATACAGGGCTTACCACTTTAAACAAAGCTAGAGCATACTTAGAAAGAAAAAAGGCGATAGAAGAGAGGATAAAGGGTATGAAAGACCTCATCTCCTTTGAGGTGGATCGGGCAAAGGCAGATTACGAAAAAGCCCTCAGTACCCTTAACTCCGCGAGGGAGAGGATAAAAGCAAGCGAGGAAGTTTTAAGAGTAATGCGGGCTAGATACAGAAACGGTCTAGCAAGGATAGTGGACGTCCTGGACGCTCAAACGGAGTTGGATATTGCAAAGTTGGAGGAGGTGAAAGCTCTGGTGGATTGCTGGAAGGCTTACGCAAGACTAAAGCACAGTGTGGGAACTATCCTTGAGGAGGTACAAAAATGAAAGGATACGCTAAGTATATAGCCTTTTTGGTTGTGATCCTCTTGAGCATCCTTTGGCTTAGTGGCTTTTTCTCTAAGAAGATTCCCACAGAAGAAGTTGCCAAAGAGAGTAAGGTGGTGAGTGGGCTAACAGTGGGTACGGTGGAAAGACTGGACTATGCGGAAACTCCCTATATAGGGCAGGTTGTGGCAGACCAAAGGGCTGAGATCTCTAGCAGGATTATGGGCAGGGTGCTGGGAGTGTATGTTAAAGAAGGAGAGTGTGTAAAGGCAGGAAAGCTTCTGGTTAGCATAGATGCATCCGATGTGCAGGCACAGGTCAATGCCATTGAACAGCAAAGAAAACAGGCAGAAAAGGCATACGAGTCTGCCCTCGCTCAGTATGAAGCGGTAAAGAAAACCTACGAAAGATACTCCGCTCTTTTAAAGCAGTCCGCTATTACCCAGCAGGAGTTTGATCAAATTAAAGCTCAGTATGAATCCGCAAAAGCTCAGGTGGAGCAAGCAAAAGCAGGCATAGAGGCACTAAAGGCTCAAAAGTCAGCGGTTGCGTCCAATTTAGCTTACGCAAACCTTACCGCACCCTTTGATGGATGTGTTGTCCAAAAGAACGTTGATGTGGGGGACTTGGCAGTACCCGGACAGCCCATGTTGATTTTGGAAAAGGCACCATATAAGGTGGAGGTTTATCTGCCTGAGAGGTTTTTGGGTAAAGTCAAGGTGGGAGGTTCCCTAAAGGTGGAGATAGATGGAAAAGTGTTTGAAGGGAAAGTGATAGAAGCTGGTGTCTCTGTGGACCCAGCCACCAGGACCTTTAGGGTCAAGCTTTTAGTTCCATCTAATGGGCTCTCCAGCGGTAAGCTGGCTAGGGTGCTAATACCAGAGGATCAAAGTACTGTGGTAGTTCCTCAATCTGCTATAGTTAGACGTTTTGACTTCACCGGCGTTTGGGTGGTAAAAGGGGATAATACCCTTGAACTTAGATTTGTAAGGCTTGGAGATACCTTGGGAGATAAAGTTCAGGTGCTCAGTGGGCTAAAGGAGGGTGAGAGGGTGGTAATTCAAGGCACAGAAAAAGCCTGCGAAGGTTGTAAGGTAGGAGGCTGAAAATGTATGGACTAGCCGGTAGGTTAGCCCATTATTTCATAGACTCAAAGCTCACCCCCATCCTCATACTGGTATCCTTAGCCCTTGGTCTGTTTGCCATAGTAACCACACCAAAGGAAGAGGAGCCTCAAATAGTAGTGCCTATGATAGACATAATGCTTGCCTACCCGGGAGCAAGTCCGGAGGAGGTGGAAAGAAGGGTAGTAGTACCATTAGAGAAGAAGCTCTGGGAGCTTAAAGAGATTGAATACATATACTCCTACGCGGGAGAAGGAATGGCGGTTGTTACTGCCCGGTTCTATGTGGGCACCGACCCGGTTAAGGCTCTGGTGGACTTAAACAGCAAAATGATGTCCGCCCTGGATTTAGCACCGCCGGGTGTAATCCTTCCTCCACTGATAAAGCCAAAATCTATAGACGACGTACCTATTCTGACACTTACCCTCTGGGGCAAGAACTACGATTGGTATGAGTTAAGAAGGCTCGCCGCAAGCATAGAAAACGAAATAAAGAAAGTTCAGAATGTGGCAGATGTGTTCATAGTGGGAGGAAGACCAAGGGAGGTGAGGATTATCCTGGACCCACAAAGGTTGGAACACTACAGAATCTCACCCCTCTATGTGGCGCAGGTGCTAAAGGCTGCCAATGTACAGATGCAAAGCGGAACCCTTTTGAGCCAAAACTACGAATACAAGGTTAGAACGGGTACTTTCTTTGAGTCAAAGAAAGATGTGGAAAACCTCGTGTTGGGTGTCTTTGGTGGGAGACCCGTCTATTTGAAAGATGTGGCAGATGTAGTGGATGGTCCTTCTGAGGTAAAGGACTATGTGCTAATAGGCTTTGGACCAGCAGCTAAGGAACAAGATGGAAAGACAGGAGAGCTTTATCCAGCGGTGACCATAGCAGTTGCCAAAAGGAAGGGCACGAACGCTATAGATGTGGCCAACGAAGTTATAGAGTTAGTTGAACATCTAAAAGGTAAGGAACTTCCCAAAGACCTAAACATAACCATTACAAGAAACTACGGAAAAACTGCAAAAGAAAAGTCCGACGAGCTACTTAAAAAGCTATTTATTGCAACCGCTTCGGTGATCCTCTTAATAGCTGTTACCCTCGGCATCAGAGAAGCTATAGTGGTGGGTATTGCGGTGCCTGTTACCCTCTCCATAGCCCTCTTTATAAGTGAGGCCCTTGGTTTTACTCTAAACAGGGTTACCCTATTTGCCCTTATCTTTGCTATAGGTATTTTGGTAGATGACGCCATAGTGGTAGTGGAGAACATACACCGGTGGTTTGAGCTAAAGCTCGCCAAGTATCCAAGGGAGGCAATAGTCAGGGCAACGGATGAGGTAGGAAACCCCACTATACTAGCAACCTTTACGGTCATTGCAGCGCTTATGCCCATGGCTTTTGTTACTGGTTTGATGGGTCCTTACATGAGACCCATACCTATAAACGCCTCCGTTGCTATGTTCTTCTCCCTTTTGGTGGCATTCATAATTACCCCCTGGGCATCATACATCTTTTTAAGGGATCAGTTTGAGAAAAAGGAACATCATGAGATAGACCTTAAGCAAACCAAGTTCTGGAAGTTTTACGCACGCATTATGGCACCTTTGCTGGTTAGCAAGTCAAAAAGATACATGTTCTATGGCTTTACCTTGGGTCTAATGGCCCTCTCTATTGGTCTTCTGATCACCAAGGTAGTAGTAGTTAAGATGCTACCTTATGACAACAAGAGCGAAGTGCAGATCGTCATAGATATGCCCGAAGGAACTCCAAAGGAAAAGACCTTAGAAACCGCCAAGGCAATAGCCGACTACATAGCCAAGCAGAGCATAGTTAAGGATTATGAAATTTATGTAGGAACATCCTCCCCCTTCAACTTTAACGGCCTCGTAAGACACTACTACCTAAGGCAAAGCTCCAACATGGCAGACATTCAAGTAAATTTGGTGGATAAGAAGGAAAGAAAGGACCAATCCCACGATTTTGCCAAAAAGATAAGACCTATAGTCCATAAAATTGCCAAACAGTACGGCGTTAAGTATGTAGCTGTTGTGGAAGTACCACCGGGTCCTCCCGTGCTTTCCCCTATAGTAGCCGAGGTCTATGGTCCTGATCTAAAGAGCCAAGAGGAATTTGCTCTGAAGGTCTTGGATGTATTCAAGAAATCTCCCTCCATAACCGACGAGGGTATATACCTCGAAAGTCCCCACAAGATGCTCATACTGAAGGCAAAGGAGGATGTGCTAAAGCTGGTGGGTATGTCTAAAGAGGAGTTTGTGAATACCCTAACTGCTTTGCTTAGTGGCTATCGCGTAGGATTACTTCAAAACACAGACACAGAGCATACACCTATAATAGTTCAATTAAAGGAAAACTACAGGAATCTGGAGCTTTTGAAGACCCTCAAGATTCCCACCAGAGATGGCAAACTTGTTCCTGTATCGGAGCTTGTGGAAATCATAGAACAAGACGCACCAAAAAGTATATATCACAAGAACCTAAGGCGGGTGGTTTATGTGATAGGAGATGTGGCGGGAAGAGAGGAGGCTCCCTTCTATGGTATTCTCGATGTTAGAAAGGATGTGCTTTCCATTTCCACACCTTACGGTAAGCCTAAGGAACTTTGGATGAGCCTGCCCCTCATAGAGGACGATATATACGTAAAGTGGGATGGTGAGATGCACATAACCCTTGAAGTCTTTAGAGACCTTGGAATTGCCTTTGCTGTTGCCCTTTTTGTAATGTACGTGTTGATCCTAGGTTGGTTCAAAGACTTTAAAATCCCAGGCATTATTATGGCACCCATACCCTTAACCTTGGTAGGTATAATCCCCGGACACCTCTTGATGGGTGCTTTCTTTACTGCTACATCTATGATAGGCTTTATTGCCCTTGCGGGTATAATAGTCAGAAACTCTATCCTGTTGGTGGACTTTGCGGAAGAAAAGCTAAAGGAAGGTGTACCATTGCATAGGGCTGTAGTTGAAGCGGGAGTTATAAGAACAAGACCCATAATTCTCACCGCAGTGGCAATAATAGTGGGCTCTTTTGTGATCATCTTTGACCCTATCTTCAACGGGCTTGCCATATCTCTGATCTTTGGTACAATAGGTTCCACCACTCTAACTCTGGTCCTCATACCTCTTATGTATTACGCTTCCAAGTTGAAGACGTTAAAAGAGAAACCTTCAAAGGAGGAGGTTTATAGAGAACTATTCTAAGAATTTTGGGTTATACTCCTAATATGCATATTCTGGCGAAGCAGGCAATCTATAACAGGAAGGGAAATGTAGTCTTTTGGGAGGTTTTCGTTCAGGATGCTACTACCGGTAAATATCCGGAAAACATTGACCCCCTAAAAGCTACTACCATAGCAGTAGATCTGCTTGTAGAGTTGGGTGCTTACAGGGTTGGCGAAGGGAAGACCGTTTTTGTTAATGTCCCAGCTATATTCCTAGAGGCCTCTATGTTTGACCTTCTCTCTCCAGAATATGTAGGCATAGAACTTGTGGAAAACAAAAACATTACTACCCAAACCTACAATGCTATAGAACTCTTACTAAAGAGAGGTTTCAAATTCTGCATAGATGATTTTGGCTTTGAAAGGGTAGATTATCTACCTTTGCTAGGTAAAGCTCACTTTGTAAAGATAGATATTAAAAACAGTCCTTACGATTGGGACGAGCTAAAGGAGGTTATAACTATATTAAAGAACTTGAAAAAGAGCGTGATAGCAAAGAACATAGAAACAGAAGAAGACTATAAAAGGGCAAAGGAGTATGGTTTTGACTATTTCCAAGGTTCCTATCTTTCACCACCTACTGTTGTAAAGGATACACGAACAATCTCTTATCTTAAAAGTACACTATTGGAGCTCTATCAAGCTCTAACAAAGAACGATATGAAGCAAATAGTAAGCGTTCTTGAAAGAGATGTGGGTGCAGCGTATAAACTCCTAAAGTTCGCTAACTCTGCCCTTTTCCCATGGGCCAAAAAGTTAAGCAGTTTAGAGGAAGCTGTTGTTTACCTAGGTTTTGATAATATAGCTAAGTTTGCTGTAGTACTTGCCCTTTCCGAAATGTTCGCAAAGGGAGATGAAAAAAGGTATTGGGAAAGGGCCCTTTACAGGGCTTGTTTGGCGGAGAAATTGGCAGAAATCTATTCACCCAATTTAAAAGCAAAAGCTTATACCGCGGGGCTCTTTTCTCTCTCTCAGGAGATATTTGGACAAAGGCCCGAGAACTTAGCCCTTGAGCTGGGTTTGGATAAGGATATTGTGGAAGCTTTTGAGAAAAAGCCCAATGAGTTGAGCTTTATCTTGTCCTTGGTAGAACTATTGGAGGATAGTCAAGATCCCGAGACCTTAGAGAAGATTGCAAAGATACTGAGAACAGGCCCCGATATAGTAAAATCCATTATTGAAAACGCAAAAAAGGAATCAATGACAATTACCCAAGAGCTAGCTTAATCGGTAGCGTAGCTGTGAAGCCCTGGGAAGAATAGATTAATAGCAAAGAAGCATATTAGAACGGTTATAAACCCAAAGACAAGCATCCACGCAGTTCTGGTACCCCTCCAACCGAGCATCTGTCTTGCATGAAGATACGCTCCAAAGAAGAGCCATACGATCAAAGACCAAACCTCCTTCGGGTCCCAACTCCAGTATCCACCCCACGCTTCATTAGCCCAAGCAGCCCCCAGGATTATAGATGCTGTCCATATAGGGAAAACGATCACCACAGACTTATAGGAAAGCTCGTCTAAAACTTCCAAAGACGGTAAAA
Source organism: Thermocrinis sp. (assembly GCA_022759285.1). Classification (GTDB taxonomy): domain Bacteria; phylum Aquificota; class Aquificia; order Aquificales; family Aquificaceae; genus Thermocrinis. Next base: position 6,051 of record JAEMPM010000012.1, on the reverse strand, counting down.
AGCTAAGGTTGTATTTAGCCTTCAAAAGGTAAAGAACTGCACCACCAAAGGCTACGGTAAAACCTGCGTAACCTACAAAGGCAGTTATAACATGGATATATAGCCAATAGCTTCTTAATGCTGGTATCAAAGGCGTTATCTCTGTGTTTGCCTTTGTTATAGCAAAGAGAGAAAGACCGAGGATAATCGGAGTTATAAGAGCTCCTAAAAGCTTTACACCGTATTTTCTTTCCAGTAGCAGGTATATCACTCCCGCAATAAGACTCCAGAAGGTAAGGGCTTCGAAGAGATTAGACCACGGTGGATGAAAGGCACCCATTTTATAGGCTTGCCAACCCCTTCGGATCATACCAGTTAGGTTTAATAAAAGACCCAGAAAGAGTATGCCGGTAGCTACATTACCGATAATGCGTTCTCTTATAAAAAGAAAGGCAAGGTAAGAGATGGCCGAAAGTCCGTAGGCCAGCGTGGCGGATTTGTACCAAAAGACATTATCGTATGGCAGGGATGCTAAAATCCCAGAGAGCAAAAGCCCAAGGCTTGTAATTAGCCAGCCCTGAAAGGAAAAAAACCTACCGCTTTTTAAAGAAACTTCTTTCATAACATTAATAAATATAACACCTACCCTTGAGGTTGCACGTCCACTTTTATCTGAACTTCCACCTCGGGATGTAGCTTTATGGACACCGTGTATATACCCACATCCCTTATAGGTTTGGCAAGGACTATCTTCTTCCTGTCTATTTCAATTCCCCTTTCTGCTAAGGCTTTGGCGATCTCCGCGCTGGTAACTGAGCCATAAAGTTTTCCTTTCTCGCCTACCTGATGCTTGATCTCCAACACTAAGCCTTCCAACTTCTTTGCCAGTGCAAGGGCTTTTTCTTTTTCCTTTTGTAGCTTCCTTTGCTTTTGAGAGAGTATGCTTTGGACGTGCCTGAGGTTGGATTCGGTGGCAGGCAGGGCTATACCCCTTGGTATGAGGTAATTTCGGGCAAAGCCGTCTTTCACATTTATCACCGTTCCTATAGTACCATAACCTTCAAAATCTTTAATAAGCACCACCTTCATACTTGCACCTCCTTAGGTTATGAGATAAGGTAGTAGTGCCAATTGTCTTGCCCTCTTTATTTCCCTTGACAGAATCCGTTGATGCTTTGCACACACGCCTGTTTGTCTTCTGCCTATGATCTTGCCTCTTTCAGATAAAAACTTTGCTAACTCTTCATACTCCTTGTAAGAGGGCTCTTTACCCTTCTCACAGAAGTAACAGGTCTTTTTTGCACCTTTTTTTATCTCCATCTTTCAACCTCCTTAAAAGGGTAGTTCATCATCTTCTGAAGAAAAGGGCTTTTCTTCAAAGCCCGCTTCTGTATCTTCCGGCAGGACCTCCTCCTCTATAGGTCCTTCCGCCCTTGGTTTTCTTATGATCCTAACTGCACTGGCTACGATCCTCACCTTGCTTTGGGGCCTGCCTTCTTTGTCAACCCAGCGGTCTTGACGAAGACTCCCCTCTATCACTACCATGTAGCCTTTAGAGAGCCTTGTCCCCAGATCTTCTGCCAACCTACCGTATGCTCTAACATCAAAATAATGGGTCTCTTCCCTCCATTCATCATTTACCCTAAACCGTCTGTTGTATGCTATGGAAAACTCCACAACCTGCGTTCCGGAAGGAAGGAAGTTTATAACAGGGTCCTTCACCAAATGCCCTATGATCAGTACCTTATTGAGCATGGTTTGTTTCTTTCTTCGCTTTTTGCTTTATGTTGAGCCACCTTATAACGTCATCATTGATCTTGTAATAAAAATCCAATTCGTTAGGTAGCTCAGTGTTTTCAGATCTTATTTCAATGATGAAATATCTGCCGTGGGTAAAGTTGTTGATCCTGTAAGCGAGAGGCTTTAGCCCCCAATCTAAGACGTTCAGAACCTCACCACCCTTTTTGGTTATAAAGTCTTTTATCTCCTGAATCTTTCTGTTTACCTCTTCTTCTGAGAGGGTGGGTTTTAAGACCACTACACTTTCGTAATACCTTATGGTTTCATAATATCTCTTTGCCATCTTCTACCTCCTGGCCTAAGTTTAGGTCCTCACCTTTACGGTGAGAACGAGGTAAAAACATTTTATCATTCCTTAAACCTTTTTGCAAGCTCTTCCATAACTTCCTGCCACGCAACACCCTTTACCACAAGGGAAAGGATCAAAGAATACAAAAGGTCTGCGGTCTCAAGAATGATCTGATCCTTTTGGGAGTTTTTGAGGGCTATGAGGGTTTCTATGGCCTCCTCGCCAAACTTTTGCAGAACTCTGTCTTCCCCTTCCAAAAAGAGCCTGACGGTGTAAGAATTTTCAGGCCTTCGGGCTAGCCTATCCTTTATGACCTCCTCCAGCCTGCTTGGTGTTTCGAAGGGTAAGGGTTTGAGCTTTTTGTTCCCTTGGATATCCCTAAAAAAGCAGTTTCTTTCTCCCGTGTGGCACGCCCTGTTTAAACTTTGTTCTACTATGTAAAGCAACACATCTTCATCGCAATCAACACGGACTTCTATAACCCGTTGAAGCTCTCCAGAGGTCTCTCCCTTTTTCCATATCGCCTTCCTTGAACGGGAATAGTAATGAGCATAGCCCGTCTCTAAGGTAAGCTGGAGTGCCTGTTGGTTAGCCCAGGCGAACATCCTTATTTCGCCCGTCCTATAATCCTGGGCTATTACGGGTAGTAATCCCTCTTGGTTCCACTTAAGTTTTTTTATAAGCTCATCCGAATATGTCAATGGGTTCTTCTCTAAATTCTCCATCTATCAACTCCCAACTTCTATAGGACTCTACCTTACCTTTACTAACAGACAGTATTATGTAAGAAAAACCCTCAAAGGCCCTCTCCCTGTCAAATTCAGAGGGTCTGTCTGGATGGTCTGGATGAGAGTGATAGACCCCTACTATCTCAAGCCCAAACTCCTTAGCCTTTTGTTCCGCCCTAAGGTAATCCTTTGGGTCTATTTGGTATCTATCATTCTTTCTCTCTGGATACGCGTTGGGTGTCTCATAAGCACCAAAAACTATGCGCACATCTTGTTGGGACTTACCAAGCAATAGACCGCAGGTTTCGTAGGGATAATCTCTCTCCGCTTGGAGGATCATCTTCTGAAGGGCAGACCTTTTAAGTCTTAGCATGGAGCAAAAGCTCTGCTATTTGTACTGCGTTGGTGGCTGCACCCTTTCTTATGTTGTCTGCTACCACCCACATAGAAAGCCCAGGCTCAAAAACCAAGTCCTTTCTTATCCTACCCACAAAGACCTCATCCCTGCCCGCCACATCTATTGGAGTAGGATAACCTTCTTCCACAAGCACCACACCCTTTGCCTTTCTTAAAAGCTCCATTGCGGCTTCTGGTTCCAGTGGACGGTTTAGCTTTACAGAAATTGCCTCCGAGTGTCCGTAAAAGACGGGAACCCTTACTGTGGTGGCACTTACCTTTATGTTTGGGTCGTGCATTATTTTCCTTGTTTCATTCACCATCTTCATTTCTTCCTTGGTGTATCCATTTTCTGTGAATACATCTATCTGTGGGATCACATTGAAGGCGATCCTACGTGGAAGATTTTTGACCTCCATCTGTTCACCCCTGCACCAAGCCCTTGTTTGCTCTTCCAGCTCTCTTATTGCCTTGGCACCCGCACCGGAGACCGACTGATAGGTTGCCACCACTATGGCAGAAATTCCCACCGCGTCGTATATGGGCTTTAGGGCTACCACCATCTGTATGGTAGAGCAGTTGGGATTGGCAATTATACCCTTGTGATTTTTCACATCCTCTGGGTTTACCTCCGGCACAACCAGTGGTACATCAGGCTCTAATCTCCAAGCGGAAGAGTTATCTATAACTACCGCACCATCTTTAACAAAACGAGGAGCGTACTCTTTGCTCACCGCAGAACCCGCAGAAAAAAGGGCTATGTCTATACCTTTAAAGGAGGTCTCTTTGTTTAGCGCCCTTACTTTGAACTTCTCACCTTTGAAGGTTAGCTCAGTGCCCTCCGATCTTTCGGAGGCATAAAGGTAAAGCTCATCCACTGGGAATTCTCTTTCTTCGAGTACCTTTAAAAAGGTCCTTCCCACTTCACCCGTTGCACCAACTATAGCTACACGCATAGCATTATAATTTTAAGCCAATGGACCTGAGCGTTAATCTTTTTGGTATTTCCTTTAAAAATCCCGTTTGGGTGGCGTCGGGCACCTTTGGTTATGGGTTAGAAGCCCTCAAGCTTTATGACGTTTCTAGGCTAGGTGCTGTGGTAACCAAAGGGCTTTCCCTAAAGCCACGCATCGGTAATAACCCTCCACGCATAGCAGAGACCCCCTGCGGTATGCTAAACTCCATAGGACTTCAAAACCCCGGCGTAGAAGTCTTTCTAAAGGAGATATATCCCCAAATAAAACACATAGACACCCACTTTATAGCTAACGTTTTTGGAGAAACGGAGGAGGAGTACTTGGAGGTTTGCTTAGCTTTGGAAAGCGCGGACAAAATAGTAGCCTATGAGCTTAATGTGTCCTGTCCTAATGTTAAAAAGGGTGGGCTTGCCTTTGGACATGACCTGAAGGTTTTGGGAAGGTTGGTAAATAAAATAAAGGGGAAGGTGAAAAAGCCTGTGCTTGTTAAACTGTCTCCAAACACGGGAGATATTGTTCTATTTGGTAAGGTTTGCTTAGATAACGGTGCAGATGGACTCGTAGCCATAAATACCCTTTTGGGTATGAAAATAGATGTGGAAAAAAGGACTCCCATTTTATCTACTGTCAAAGGTGGACTTTCGGGTCCAGCCATCCTGCCCATTGCGGTTAGAATGGTCTGGGAGCTCTACCAAGCCTTTGGTACTTCTGTTCCCATCATAGGAGTTGGTGGCATTTACAATGCAGATTCTGCCCTTCAGCATATGCTGGCGGGTGCGTCTGCGGTGCAGGTGGGAACCGCCAACTTCTTTGACCCCCTCAGCCCCCTTAAAATCCTCGAAGGCATAGAGGACTATCTCAGAAGACACCAACTGACTTTAAAAGACCTGGTGGGAGGTGCCCACGGTGAATACAGACCTAATAAATGACCTTGTCAAAAGGCTGAAAGGAGAGCTAGTGCAGACCCACGCCAGCTGGGTAATACTGACAGAAAACTTTGCCTACAAGATAAAAAAGCCCGTAAATTTTGGCTTTTTGGACTATTCCACCTTAGAAAAAAGGAAGGAGAATTGCATTAGGGAAGTGGAGCTCAACAGGAGGCTCTGTCCTTGGGTCTATGTAGGCGTTCTTACGGTGGTCAAGGTGGGCTCTGAGTACTTTTTGGAGGGTCAGGGCGAAGTGGTAGAGTATGCGGTGAAGATGAGAAGGATTCCAGAGGAGAGGCTTATGAAAAATCTTTTGGACAAACTAACAGAAGAAGACCTAAGAAGGTTAGCAAAACACCTTTTTGACTTCCACCAAAGGGCAGAAAGAAAGGATGAGTTCGGAAAGCTTGAGCTTATGAAGTTCAACACCGACGAAAACTTCATGCAAACCCAAAAGTATGTGGGTACAACAATAGAGGAGGAGGATTATGACTTTATAAGGTTAGCCACCGAAGAGTTTTACAAAAAGTATGCTTCTCTTTTTGAAAAGAGGATGAAGGAGGGAAGAATAAGGGACGGACATGGAGACGTAAGACTGGAGCACGTAGCCTTTTTGGAGGAGGGAATTTGCATCTTTGACTGCATAGAGTTTAACGAGAGGTTCAGGTGCGGAGATGTGCTAAACGATATGTGCTTTTTGTCCATGGAGCTGGAGTTTAACGGAAAGGAAGATTTAGCCAAAGTTTATGAGGAGGAATACAAAAGGCTGAGTCAGGATCCCGAGTTTGACCTATTTTTGCCCTTTTTTAAGTGCTACCGGGCTTATGTACGCGGAAAGGTGGAGTCCTTTATGCTTGACGATCCAAATCTGTCGGAAGAAGAAAAGCAAAAACACAAAGAAAGGGCAAGCAGACTGTTTAAACTTAGCAGAAAGTATGCAGAAAGCTTAGTCTAAC
>JAEMPM010000151.1 GCA_022759285.1 Thermocrinis sp. | reverse complement strand
CTTGCGCTTCTTCCTTCTTTTCCTCTTCCATAGGACTAATTATATTACTCTTTACCTCGGGTGAGAAATTCAAAGAAGCTGGGAATCAAAGTTGATATCTTCTATATCTCAAACAGAAAGCCTACAAACTAACGGACTTAAAAGGATTTAACCTTTATCTCCGAAAGACATCCTATGAACCTCAACCCAAAGTAAAAATTAAAGGCTTTAAATTTATAGCTATAAACCTTTAGTTGATAGTTTCCTTCTTCCTCAAGGTTCAGGGTAAGCAAAGGTTGGTCGTATATCTCCGATAGTATTCCGTCTTTATAAACAAGTATTAGCACCTTTTTGCCTTCCACCTTAAGGTTCAACTGCACCTTCTGAAGGGGTACGTTCAGTGGAGGGTTTAATTTTGGAGGGCTATATATGGAAAAGCTGAGTTCCCTGCCCACCACTGGATAAAAGGAAAGCATGCTATCACAATCTGGATAGGCAAGGTTCCATCGTTTTCCCAAGACAAAGGAGTAACTTGGAAGCTCTCCTAAGGGAGTTGAAATAAGCACAGGAATGTCCGAAAGAATGGGCTTGCAATCCCTTGGGTTCAAAAGTCCGTAGATATCCTCCTTTTCCGAAAAAGTTATGAGTTCGGGCACATACGAAAAGATAAAGTAAGAAAGGAGACTTAGTCCGCTTAAGTCTCTGTATCCGTAGCCTTCTGGTACATCACCTCTTTTGATACGTTGAGAGTAGTCAATGGAGTGTCCAAGAGAAAAGGTTATACCCTTTTCTTCTAATGCCTTTTCCAAGGAATCTGGCCTTCCAACACCTCTATCAAGTGCGGTTTTTACACCAAAGACAACCTTACAAGTTTTCTGATAGGGTAGTGGAATGGGCTTTGGAGGTGCGTAATTTACATGAACTGTATAAAAAACTGGGGTAAGATGGTAAAAAAGGTAGCCCAAGATATAAAAAGACAGAAGCCACCTAATAACCTTCAAACATTTTTTCCTCCCTTATTGTGTGTTTATAGTTTTTAAGCTTGTATATATGGAACTCTTCAATCACCTCTCCCCTCCAACGGATGGGTAAAACCCTGTGTTCTATTATACCCTCAAAGCCCTCCAAGACCCTACTGTCAATGGGCGAATAATCCACGTATATACCGTCTTTACCTATGTAGTTCTTCATGGTTTCTCTCCAAAGATCATACTGGTTCATACGCCTACCAAGGTTTATACAGTAGGTGCGTGGGTTTCCCTCTGTGTAAAAAGCGAGCTCTGCGGATATTTGATAATGAGGACTAAGGATTATTTCCTGCCCTGTGTAGAGTTTGCTCACCTCTTTACCCAAAAGTTCCCAACCTATTGCCACTTTGACTGGGTCTCTGTTTGGGGGCAAAAGTTTTTTTAACCCTACCTTGTCCAAAATCGGGGTAAAGTGGAGTAAGATAAATAGGACAAAACTCAAAGCGTATGCGGGTTTCAAAAATCTGCTTTTGGAAAGGTAATAGCTCGCCAGTAAAAAGCCACCAAAGTAAGCAAAACCAGACCAGTTAGCTTCCACATGTTTTCTAAAAGACAAGGCCAAAAAAAATAGAAAGACAGGAAGAGAAAACACTGTCAAAAAACCAAGCCTTCTGTCCTTCCAACCAAAAAGCCATCCCTTAAGCATAAAAAAGAAGGGAAGGATTGAAACCAAGAGCAACTGCCCTCCTAAATACTCCAAAAGGCTTTCTAGGTTAAAAAGGCTTGCATGCTTGGTCGCCAAGGTGGAAACATGCTTAAAGGAAACAAACTGATGCTTGTAGTTCCAATAAAGCACTGGCAAACTCATAAAAAAGGGTGGCAACAGGCTAAGGTAGGTTTTAGCAGACCAAAGTACTTCTCTCTTGTATATGCTAAGGTAAAGCAAGGCTAAAGGCAGAAGAAAAACTGCGGAGTATTTACTCAAAAAGGCAAAGCCAGAAAAAATACCCAGCAATAGCCACCAAAAGGCACTGTTTTTTTCCAACGCATGCCAAAAAGCTATCAAGCTCAAGCTCCAAAAGAATATCAGCAAGGCGTCTGTAGTCATGAGAAGGGAGTTGATAGCTAAGCCTACGGAAAGCTGGGGAAGGGTTGAAGAAATTATCGCAACTCTTTCGTCAAAGAGTTTTTTAGTAAAAAAATAGGTAAAGATGGACATCAGAAAGGACAGAACAATTGGGGTTATTCTAACCGCCAGCTCGGTGTTTCCCAAAAGGGATGTGGTTAAAAAGTTCACGTATGCTACCATAGGGGGCTTTGAGTAGTAGCTCAGGTCCAAGTGCCTTGACCAATCCCAGTACTGGGCTTCTTCGGGGGTGAGGTCTAAAGGTGAATAAAGCACATAGAGAACTCTAAAGAGAAAAAGCAGAAGATTAAAGCCTAAAACAAACTTCATTTTTTAAAGCCAAGCTCTGTCCCCTCCAGAAGCCTTCTTATGTTATCCTTGTGTTTGTAAAAGATAAAGACGCCAATTATAAGGCTCATTAAAAAGAGCTTAAAGGGCAACAAAAAGAGGGACAAAACCACTGCAAAGGTGCAAGCACTTAGAGAAGCCAAAGAAACATAGCCCTTTAGTTTAAAAACCAAAAGCCAAACCAATAAGGAAAGGACTGCTAAACAGGGAGAAACACCCAAAAGTACCCCAAAAGCGGTTGCTACGCCTTTACCCCCTCTAAAGCCATGGAAGACAGGATACAGATGCCCCAAAAAAGCAAAAAGCCCCACAAAGAAGGTAGTCCAACTATCAAGATCAAAGTAAAACCTTGAGAGAAGAACGGGGAAAAATCCTTTAAAAAGGTCCAGCAGAAAGACCAACAGGGCATACTTTTTGCCCAAAGCCCTTGCCACGTTAGTAGCACCCACGTTGCCACTACCAACCGCCCTCAGGTCTACGCCCTTACTCCTTGCCACCACCTCCCCAAAGAGCACAGAACCAAAAAGATAAGCAAAAATCACTAAAAGCAGTGCATCCATTGTCCTTCCTCTATCTTTATTCCCAAACGCTCTTCTAAGAACCTGCTACCGCTTCTGCCTAAAGATTCCGCTCCAAGCAATGCTACCGCCAAGCTCCCTTCCCTTATTTCTTTTTCTTTCTCTTGTATGAAATCACAGATTTCTTGCAAGCTGACGCCCCTTTGGTCTTGTAGCGTATCCGCAGGGAAACCCACGATTTTCTCAGCTCCTTGAGAACCCACCAGCAAGACGCTTGAGGTATCCCAGCTTAGCTCCGCCTCTAACTGGGCACTTATGGGTTTTTCCAAAAGTATTTCCCTGTAGCTTTTATCCACCAAAAAGATAGGGTCTGAAATAGGGTTTATATCCTCAATGGGTCTATCCTGAAGCTTTTCCAAAAGCACCACCTTCAGCCCCTTTTTGTAGTAGATAACATCCTCTGTTACTTCCTCTGGCCTACCCTTTAAGATTCCCTTGATAGCCCTTGAAAAAGGTACCACATAGTGAGGGATGGCTATCTCTCCCACCTTCAAGCTCGAATGCAGGAGTTTCCAGTTTAAGAAGGAGAACTCCCACTCCTTACAGGATAGACCGCGCTTTTCTGCAAAAAGCCGAACCTCTTTTATAAAGAGCCTTTCCTCCTTACTGCCCGGTCTTCTTCCCCCAAAGGATATAAGGTCCCACATTGCCTTTTCTTTCTTCTGTTTGAAAAGCGCGTATATGCATCCACAGTAATCTTGGCGGTAAAGTTCAAACTCCTTTGAAAGCCTATACATCTCCTGGGTACCACCACCCTTTCTATAATCCAATGCCAAAAACTCTATACCTTCAGCTTCCGAAAGTTTCTTGCCCACTTCCGAAAGGGTCTTAAAGTCCTTTTTCGGACTCATCAAAAGGGTTGTGGTAAAGTGTGTAGCAGAGATCTCCTTGGCAAACCTTACAGACCTCTCCAATCGGTAGTCAAAGCAAACCTTACACCTTTTGCCCTTTTCTGGTTCCTCTTCCAAGCCCTTTACCGTGTTCAGCCAGCCTTCTAGGTCATACTCCCCTTCATAAAGGGTAATACCCAAATGATGACACGTTCTTTCGGTTTCCAAAAGCCTCAGCCTGTACTCCTCGTATGGATGTATGTTTGGGTCGTAAAAAAAGGCACAGATCTCCGCCTGTGGAAAGTCTTCTCTGAGCCTTTTTAGAAAATAGACTGCATCGGGAGCACAACATACATGTACCAATATTTTCATTGATATTTCTCCATCAGATACTCTACGCAGGTCCTAAGTCCAAAGCCCGTGGCACCCTTCGAGTAATAGTCAAACTCCTCTTTGAAGTAAGCAGGTCCAGCTATGTCCAAGTGGATCCACTTTATACCCTCTTTCACAAACTCCTCCAAAAACATGGCGGCGGTTATGGCACCCCCATACCTTCCACCACTATTCAGAACATCTCCATCACCCTTCCTGATTTTCTCCCTCAGCTTTTTATCATCCATAGGCAACATCCAGAGCCTTTCCCCAGTCCTTTTGGAGACTTTTATGAGCTCTTCTCCAAAGGCTGGGTCGTTGGTAAAGAGTCCCGCAGTGTATTCTCCGAGGGCTACAATACAGGCACCCGTCAAAGTGGCCAAATCTATGATCCAAGAGGGCTCTAAGTTTGACGCATAAGAAAGGGCGTCTGCCAAGGTAACCCTACCCTCCGCGTCCGTGTTGTCTATTTCAATGGTCTTTCCGTTCATTGCTCTTATGATGTCATCGGGTCTGTATGCGGTTCCGCTGGGCATGTTCTCCGCCGCACCTATGATCCCGTGCACCTCTACTGGGAGCTTTAACTGGGCAACCGCCTTCATAATACCCAAAACAGTGCAAGCACCAGCCTTGTCCATCTTCATAGTCCTCATATAATCACCCGTCTTTATGTTCAGTCCTCCACTGTCAAAGGTTAGACCCTTGCCCACAAAGACCACCCTATCCTTTGGCTCACCCTCTGGCTTATAGATAAGGTGTATGAACCTGGGTGGTGTTGCAGAACCCTTTCCCACACTCCAAAGGGCAAGCATACCCATCTCTTGAATTTGCTTTTCATCATAGACCTTACACTCAAGTCCATGCTCCTGCGCAAGCTTCTGGGCTATTTCCGCAAGGGTAATAGGGTTGATCACATTACCCGGTTCATTAACCAAGTCCCTTACAAACCTTTGGGCATTTGCTAAGATCTGCCCGATTCTTATTCCCCTTTCATTTCCCTTGTAGATCCCTACCCTGGAAATCTCTACCTTTTCCTCTTCCTTTTGGGTTTTGTACTTATCAAAGCGATAATCCCCGAGGATAGCACCCTCCGTTATGGCTTGGGTGGTCTTTTCGTCCAAATTTTCCCCCGCATACACAAAAAGACTTTGAACCTTGTCTTTTTTTGCCCTTTTAACTATGAGGGCTGTCGCCTTTCTAAAGCTATCTATGTGCGCCTTCTCCTTTGGACCCAAGCCCGCCAAGTACAGGGTTATAACCTTTCCATTCCTCAAAAGGTTAAGCTTTGCAGTGGAGCCCTCTTTACCTTTAAAGTTCTCTGCAGACATTAAAAGCTTGACATCCTGTACCAGATCCTTTAAAAAGTTCAGGTTGGATTGATCATCCTCGTAGAGCAGGATAGCTATAGGACATTGAACATTCTCTATAGTTCTATCAACAGAAAGAACTTCCATGGGTACCTCCTTTGATGGTGGGGAGGGTGACGGGACTCGAACCCGCGACCCGTGGATCCACAGTCCACTGCTCTACCAACTGAGCTACACCCTCCTTACGATAAATAAAATTATACCCAATGGATAAAAAACTCAAGCTGATATTCTTTAGTGTATCAAAACTGCTTCAGGTCCTAGCAATCAGCAATCACAGCCTATGAATACTAAAAGTTGACATCTTCAGCAAGGGTTTTAAAAGAACTTTCCTTTCACAGTATAAAACTAACCTTCAAAGAGAGGAAAGAGAAAGGATTTTGGAACAGAAGGGCTTAGACTACGGAATGATCTGTGTTCCTATCCCTTCGTCGGTGAAAACTTCCAAAAGTATGGAGTGAGGCACGCGCCCGTCTATTATATGCACTTTTTTTACCCCTCCTTTCAGAGCAGACATACAGCTCTTGAGTTTTGGAATCATGCCTCCCTTTACCACACCCTCGGAGATAAGCTTTGGAATATCTTGGGCAGGCAGGGTGGATATGAGCGAACCATCCTTGTCTTTTACACCCTCTGTGTCTGTTAAAAAGATCACCTTCTCTGCCTTCAGAGCTTGTGCTATTTTTGACGCGCAGAGGTCTGCGTTTATGTTGTAAGCTTGACCACCCTCTCCTACACCCACGGGTGCAATAACTGGGATGTAGTTTCTTTCAAGGAGGGTCTGCAATAGCTCCACATTTACTTCCTCTACTTCCCCCACAAAGCCAAGGTCTTCTTCTGGCACTTCTAAACCAAGCTCTTTAAAGTAGCTTTCCTTGTCAAGCTTCTTTGCTCTCAAGAGCTCCCCATCCCTTCCGGAGAGCCCCACCGCATATATAGGTTTTTTGGTGTGGGTGTTTATAAGGGCAACTATGTCCTTGTTTATGTCCCCCGAAAGCACCATCTCCACCACATGCATGGTCTCTGCATCTGTCTTTCTAACACCGCCCACAAAATGAGCCTTTAGACCAAATTTTTCCAAAGTTTGGCTTATCTGAGGACCTCCCCCATGCACCACTACCACCTTTATACCCACGTAAGCCAAAAGTACCACATCGCGGGCGAAGCTGTCCCTTAGTTGTTCGTTTACCATGGCAGAACCGCCATACTTTATGACAAAGACCTTTCCGTGGAATTCTCTGATGTAAGGAAGTACAGACTGTAAAATCTTTGCCCTATCCAGCAGCGTTTGCATCCTTTACCCTCTCTATGTCTGCACCAAGTTGATTTAACTTTTCCTCTAAACCTTCATAACCTCTATCTAAGTGATATATATCCCTGACTGTGGTTGTTCCTTCCGCAATGAGCCCTGCCAAAACCAAACTGGCACTTGCCCTCAGATCTGTGGAAAAAACCTCCGCCCCGCTTAATCTTTCTACGCCGTGCACGATAGCAGTCCTACCCCTGAGGCTTATGTTTGCACCCATTCTTTGAAGTTCATTGACATGCTGAAAGCGGTTTTCAAAGATGTTTTCCGTTATGTGAGAGACACCCTTTGCTACCGCACAGAGCACCATAAACTGGGCTTGCATGTCTGTGGGAAAGCCCGGATACTCTGCGGTGGATATTTCTAAAGGTTCTGGTCTTCCGTTCCCACAGACCTTAACCCGGTCTATGCCCAAGATTTCCACCTTCGCACCTGCCTCCTTTAACTTTTCTATCTGAGCACCCATGTGATCTATCCTAACATCCTCTAAAAGCACCTCTCCACTTGTCAAAAAGCCCGCTACCGCCAAGGTACCTGCCTCGATTCTGTCTGGTATTACCTCATGCTCAAAGCCTGCCAAATCCTCCCTTCCCCTTATAATCATAGTCCTTCCTTCCACCTCTATCTCCACACCCATCTTTCTAAGAACCTCCACCAGATCCATCACCTCTGGTTCTAGGGCAACGTTTCTGAGAACGCTTCTCTTTGGACATCTACTCAAAAACATAAGGGCATTCTCTGTGCCTGTAACAGTTATAACCTCAAAGGTGTACTCCACCGGTTTTACTTTTTGGACCTCCATATGAAGGTAGCCCTCTTTTACGTTTATAACTGCCCCTCCCTTTTCAAAGACTTTTAGATGCTGGTCAATGAGCCTAGCTCCTATGGAACAGCCACCAGGCATGCCTACCACTGCACGACCAAACCGTGCCAAAAGGGGACCAGCCACAAGGATAGAAGCCCTCATCCTTCTGACTATATGGTCTGGTGCAAGGTAAGAGTTCAACGTACGAGCATGGACAAAAGCCTTTCCCTCTTCAAAATGCACCTGTGCCCCAAGGGTGTTCAAGAGTTCAAAGGTAGTTTTAACATCCAGAAGATTGGGCACCCTTTTTACAATGCAAGGCTCCTCAGTTAAAAGGCTTGCTATGAGTATGGGAAGACTTGCATTTTTTGAGCCGGAGACCTTTACCCTTCCCCTTAGTTTCCTGCCTCCCCTTATTACAAGAAAGTCAGAGCTTAATGATGTGAGGTTTTTCATCTTTCTTGATAACTATTTTAACCACTTCCCAGAGCGTGGAGTAATATATCGAAACGCCACTATCCTTCTCCACAACCCTTGGGTAGTTTATATTCTCACCACTACGCAGGTGAGGGCCTCCTTCACTCCCTCCAAAGAGTGGATTTTGTTTATAACTAATCTTCCAAGCTCGTCTTGATTTTTTACCTCTGCGAAAACAATAATGTCGTAAGGACCTGTTACTACGTCCGCGGTTCTGACGCCTTCAAAGGTAGAAAGGGCGAGCATTATTGACGGGATCTCTCTTGGGTCTGCCTTTATGAGTATGTACGCCTTTATGGAGTATTCAGATTCCAGTTCCATCAACTCGGTTATGGACATAGGATAGCTCTCTGGCCTTGTTTCCATCCTCTTTAACCTCCTCAAGGAGTATTTTAATCAACCTCTCACTATCTGAAGGATTCCTTTTTATCTCCTCAAGGGCAAGATGCAAAAATCTTCTAAACTTTGGCTCCCTTTTTTCCACATCCGCCCAATAGTTTTTGATTTTTACAATCTTTTCCTCTATTGGAAGAAGCTCAAGCCAACGGAAGAACTTTTCCACTTCGTCCCAGACGATGATCTCCCCCTTCTCCTTTTCCCTGAGCCTACCCTTTAGGTTCTCTTGGGCTATATCCTTAAGGTCGTCAATGTTATACAAGAAGGCTTGGTCTATGCTTTCTATGTCCGGATCTGCGTTCCTAGGCACAGAGATGTCTATGATAAACATAGGGCGATAGTCTCTCTTTTTCATTGCGTTTTCTACCATCTCCTTGGTGAGTACATAGCCCTTTGCACCTGTGGATACAAGAACTATGTCAAACTTATGAAGATGGTCTGGCAGTTCCTCGTATCTTAGCACATTACCCTCCAGCTCCCTTGCCAGTTCCAAAGCCCTCTGGTAAGTTCTGTTGGTGATAAATATGCTTGACTTTAGCTTTTTAAAGTACTTTGAAGCGAGCTCCGCCATTTCTCCTGCACCTATCAAAAGCACCTGCGCCTTGCTGAGATTTCCAAAGATCTGCTTTGCCAACTCTACCGCCACATAGCTAACGGACACTGCGTTCTTGCCTATGCCAGTTTCCGTACGTACCCTTTTGGCAGTTCTTAATGCTTTTTCAAAAACCCGATTTAGGATCTTTCCCAGTCCCCCGCACTCCCTGGCTAACCTAAAGGCCTCTTTAAACTGGTGTACTATCTGGCTTTCTCCCACCACCATAGAATCAAGGCCGCTGGCAACTCTGAATATGTGTGCTAAGGCTTCCTTCCCCTCCAAAAGGAAGGAGTACTTTCTATAGCTGGGGTTTACCTTCTTTAGCTCCAAAAAGGCGGACACCAAAAGATGCATTTGATGGTAGTCTTCTGCCACTGCGTAGACTTCCACCCTATTGCAGGTATTTAAAATTACAAGCTCCTTTACCCCTGAGTAGGATCTTACTGCAGTCAAGAGGTCGCAGAGCTCTTCTTTACTGCAAGCTAAAAGCTCCCTTATCTCTACTGGGGCGGTTTTAAAGTTGTAGCCCCACGCAAATATGCGATCCATCATATACAAATATAACTCCTATCTGCACTTTTTCCAAAGCTCCAAGAACTCTTTTAACTTTCTCAGTGCTTTGCCTCTGTGAGAGATAAGATCCTTTTCCTCTGGATATAGCTCCGCCATGGTTTTTTCATAGGACTTTGGTCTGAAAATAGGGTCGTAGCCAAAACCCCCTGAGCCCCTAGGACTGTATACAATCTCCCCTTCACAGATGCCCTCGGAAAAGATGCTCAGTCCCTCTTCCAAGACAAGGCACAGAACCGCCTTGAAGTATGCCCTCCTATCGGAAACATCCTTCATAAGCCTGAGAAGTTTTCTTATGTTCGCCTCATCCTCTGAAGTTTGAACTTCCTCTCTTCCGCCCCAATCTATGGAATAAAACCTGCTGGAAAAGACACCCGGATAGCCCCCGAGGGATGGAACCACAAGTCCTGAATCATCTGCCAAGGTGGGAATGCGGTATTTTTCAAAGTATGCCATTGCCTTTATGTATGCGTTTTCCATAAAAGAGTTTCCCTCCTCTTTCACATTCAACTTTTCCTCTGGCAGTAAAACCTCTACTCCAAGAGGTTCTAACATTCGCTTAATTTCTCTGTATTTCCCTAAGTTTTGAGTTGCAAGTAGGATTTTCATTGACTAAAATAATATTATCACGGGGTGTAGCTCAGGTGGTAGAGCGCTGGCTTTGGGAGCCAGAGGTCGCAGGTTCAAGTCCTGTCGCCCCGAGGGCCCGTAGCTCAGCTGGACAGAGCAAGGGATTTCTAATCCCTAGGTCGGGGGTTCGAATCCCTCCGGGCCCGCTTGTTTTTATTCATGGCTTTGGTTTTTCCTCAGATGTCTTTAAAACCTTTTCGGGTGTAAAGATAGACCTGCCTTTTCACGGAAATTCTAAGCTAAAAAGCAAAAACCTTAGGGCTTTAGCCCAAGAGATTGCTATTAGAATTCCCAACAACTCTACGGTGGTAGGTTGGTCTATGGGTGGCACCTTAGCTTTGCTTTTGGCCCTGCTATTTCCTTCTAAGGTAAAAGCTTTACTTTTGATAGGTGCCACCGCATGCTTTTCTTGCCTTTGGGACAGAAAAAACCTAAAGGGCTTTTTGCTAAGGCTCAGGAAGGAAAGGGAGGAGTTTTTAAAGGAGTTCAGAAAGAGGGCATACCCAAAGCCCTTTTATGCAAAGGTGGAACTGGAGGGAGCCCTTGAGCTTTTGGAAGATTACTTTTCCACGGACCTAAGAAGCTATATCCCTCATATAAATAAACCCATTCTCTTACTTCATGGTACGAACGATCCTATCGTTCCTCTCAAAGGTGCCCTTGAACTTTACAATCTGAACAAGAGAGCTAAATTAATAACCTTTACTGGAGGACATTTCCCCGAAAATGAAGCTATTATCCTTAAGGTTCTCAAGGGCATCGGGCACTTATGAAGATTGGGCTATTCCCCAGAGACAGAGTGCGGAGATTCTAAAGCGCTTAGACAGAATTGAGGGTTCGGTTCTTGATGTGGGCTGTGGCACAGGCTTTTGTAGTGAAGGTTTAGAGAAGGTGGTGGGTATTGATATCTCTCAAAGTATGCTAAGAAGGTACAGACAGAAAGGTTTTTTGGGTATTTGTGCTATGGCTGAGGCAATGCCCTTTAAGGACAAGAGCTTTGATTGTGTGGTAAGCAACTTTGCCCTGCACTGGACTTCCTTAGACCAGAGCTTTAGGGAAATCTTCAGGGTTTGCAGGAGGAAGTTCCTGTGTGCCATGCCCGTTAAGGGAAGTCTTGAACCTTTGGACTTTCCCTTCCTTTCTCCGGAGGATATCCTTGAAAGGCTTCGCAATCTTGGAGGAACGCTGAGAAAGGTGGAGCTGATAGAGTTGGAAATTCCCTTCAAAGGTTGGGACCTTTTAAGGTTCTTTCATTACACGGGTTCTTCTTACAATCCTTCAAGAGGAGATATTCTTAGAGTCAAAAAGAGTGTTGAAAGCCTCATCCTTTCCATTGACAAACCTAGTTTTTTGGTGTTATTCTTTTCCTGCGAGGTTCCACAGTGAGGAGGATAGCCATGACCTTTCTCTCTTTGTTATTTTTGATACTACTTTTTAGCATAGAAGGTTGTAAAGCGCAAAAAACGCTTCCTCCTTCTGGAAGTACGTCACAACCTCATATGCAAGAGGTCTCCGTTGGTTCTGGTCTTTTGTCACAGTTTGAAAAGGAACTGACGGAACTTGTGGAAAGGGTATCTCCATCTGTGGTAGCTATATACTCCATCCAAGAGGTATCAGGTGGTTTTGGAGAGGATTTTCCCTTCTTCTTCCCATTCCAAATTCCACAGGAGAGGAGGTCCTTAGGCTCGGGTGTGATCATGGCCTATAAGAACGGAAAGTTTTACATCCTGACCAACAATCATGTGGTTCAAGGGGCAAAGAAGATAAGGGTTAGATTTGAGTCGCATGTAGAAAAGGACGGAAGATTGGTGGGAGGAGATCCAAAAACGGATGTGGCAGTGGTAGAGGTGGATGCAAAGGGCATAGAAAACCCTGAAAGTAGAGTGGCAAAGCTGGGAGATTCGGACAAGTTGAAGGTGGGTCAGTTGGTGATCGCCATAGGAAACCCTTACGGTCTTGAAAGAACAGTAACCTTTGGAGTGATATCCGCTTTGCGGAGATCTATAGGCATAACCCAGTATGAGAGCTTTATTCAAACGGACGCACCAATAAACCCAGGCAACTCAGGAGGGCCTCTAATAAACATAAGGGGTGAAGTTATTGGCATAAACACTGCCATAGTGGCGGAGGGTCAAGGGTTGGGCTTTGCCATACCCATAAACCTTGCTAAGTGGGTGGCAGACCAGCTTATGGCTAAAGGTAGAGTGGTTAGAGGGTGGCTTGGTGTGGTCATTCAGGAGATCACGCCGGAGATCGCCGAAACCATAGGAGTGAAGGAAGGTGTACTCGTAGCTCAGATCGCACCTGGTAGCCCTGCGGAGAAGGCTGGACTCAAAGTTGGAGACATAATAATTGCTATTGATGGTGAAAAAGTCAAAGAGGTTAGGGATCTACAGTTTAAGATCATGAAAACACCCCCCGGTACTTGGGTAACCCTAACCGTCATCAGGGGAGGAAAGGAACAGACCATTAAGGCAAAGGTGGGTGAAATGCCGGAGGAAGTTAGCTTCGGGCAACCACAGGAGCAAGTGGAAGATCTGGGTCTGTCCCTCAGGGATCTGTCGCCGGAGGAGATAAGAAGGCTTGGAGTAAGAGGTGTCTTTGTGGAGGGTGTGGTACATGGTAGTTTAGCCCAAAGGAGCGGTTTAAAGAGGGGAGATATAATCCTTGCGGTCAATAATGAGCCTGTGGAGAGTCTTTCTCAGTTTAATGAGAAGATAGATAGGGCAAGGAACGAGCAAAGAACGAGGGTACTCCTTTTAATAAGGAGGGGTGAAAATAACCTGTATGTAGTACTTTATTTGAGGTAAAGCGATGATTCCGGACAGTGAACAAGAGCTTATAGCCCAATACTTAAAGAAAGTTTCAAAAATACCCCTCCTCAAGCCCGAGGAGGAGAAGGAGTTGGCAAAAAGGGCAAAGGAGGGGGACAAAGAAGCTTACAGAAGGCTTGTAGAATCAAACCTGCGTTTTGTTATAAGCATAGCAAAGCAGTATTTGGGTTATGGACTTCGCCTTTCAGAGTTGATTGCGGCAGGCAATTATGGGCTTATGGAAGCGGCAAAGAGGTTTGACCCCGACAAGGGTGTTAAGTTCATATCTTACGCAGTTTGGTGGATCAGGCAAGCTATAATGCAAGCTCTATCTCAACAGACTGGTGCGGTGCGCATACCCCTAAAACAGTCCCATCTGATCAACAAGATCAACAGTATATACAGCAAGCTATACAAGGAATACGAAAGGGAACCAACAGCGGAGGAGGTAGCGGAGGAATACACCAAGGAGATCTTGCAAAAGGAAATGGAAAGAGAACTGGGAAGGAAACCCACAGAGGAGGAAATCCAAAGGAGAATAGAAAAAGAGGGCTATAAGATTGACCCTGCGGAGGTGGAGAGGATTCTACAAATATCCAGAATGCCCTTGTCCCTTGATGCACCCGTTGGAGAGGAAGAAGACACCTTTTTTGTGGATTTTCTCAGTAAGCATGGCACTGCGGATGTAGAAGAAAAGGTAATGAACGAAATTTTGAGCAAAGAAATAGAAGAAATGCTGGATAAACTGCCGGAAAAGGAAAGGCGGGTTGTGGAGCTCAGGTTTGGATTGAGGGGGGAAGAACCAAAAACATTGCGGGAGATAGGAGAGATATTAAATATTTCAAGGGAAAGGGTCAGACAGCTAGAGACAAGGGCTCTAAGAAAGCTAAGAAACATGGCGATAAAAAAACATCTAAAAGATTTTCTGAGCGGATGATCCCCTCTATCTTGCTTTTGGATAAGCCCAGGGGTTTTACCTCCTTTCAGTTGGTGGATACGGTTAAAAGGAAGTTTAAGCTAAGCAAAGTAGGACATACGGGCACCTTAGACCCCATTGCCACGGGACTTTTGATCCTCTTACTTGAGGAAGCAACACGTTTTGCAGAGTTCTTTGTTAGACTTCCAAAAACTTACATCACAAAAATAGTTCTCGGTGCCATAACTGACACCTACGATGCGGAAGGAAACATCTTAGAAAGGAGGAATGTGAACGTATCCTGTGAGGATGTGGCAAAGGTCTTGCCCAATTTTACCGGCAGAATTCTCCAAAAGCCCCCACCCTATTCCGCAAAGAAAGTAGGGGGGGTTAGGGCTTACGAGTTGGCAAGAAAAGGTTTAGAAGTACCTCTAAAGCCCGTGGAGGTGGAGATCTACAGTGCCAAGCTTTTGGAGTGCAACCTTCCACAGGTGGTCCTTGAATTTGAAGTTTCCGGAGGAACTTACATAAGAAGCTTGGCGCACGATATAGGTTTAGCACTTGGATGCGGAGCCTATGTGTCGGAGCTGAGGAGAACAAAAATAGGGGACTTTAGTGTCAGTATGGCTCTCTCTTATGAGAGGCTAGACAGCCTTGAAGACCTCTGGGGCGTAATAATTCCCATATGGGAAGCCCTGAGCTTTTTGCCAGCGGTTAGCTTACGAACAAAAGAAGCCAGGATTTTTAGAAACGGTGCAAAGATAAGAACAGAGGTAAAGCACTATGGCTATGTTAGAGTTTTTTGGGATGAGGAGTTTCTTGGAGTAGGTCTATTGGAGGGCGGTTTTTTAAAGCCTTACAGACTCATGCCTCTAAAGTAGTTCAAAAACCTCTCAAAAAGTTCCTTAACATCAAAACAGATCCTTTCCTGACAAGTGTTTGGAAAGCATGGGCTACAACTGAGGTTCAAACTTATCTGAAAAACATAAGTTCCTATAGGTTTCCATATTATTGGGTCCGTAGGTCCATAGAAAACAAAGGTTGGTAAACCAAG
Source organism: Thermocrinis sp. (assembly GCA_022759285.1). GTDB lineage: Bacteria > Aquificota > Aquificia > Aquificales > Aquificaceae > Thermocrinis. Next base: position 1,647 of record JAEMPM010000151.1, on the reverse strand, counting down.
GTAAGCAGAAAGATGCGAAAGTCCGCTATCATTACCTACAAAAAACAGGGCAGATTTCAAAGCTTTGGCGATTTGCAAAGGCTGGTACATTTCCACAAAGTTCTTTACATGTGCCTTTAGCCACTGATCTGCCTCTCCAACTAAGTACACACATTGGTAACCAAGCCCTGTGAGAAAGTTTTCAATCTCAAAAAACAATTCAACGGGTGGGTTTTTCTTTGGAGAACCGCTGGATGGATGCAAAACTACCTTTCCCTTAAAGGGTGAATTTGGATCTGCATCAAGGGGCAGTGTTTGAGAATAGTGAGAAGAAAGACCTAAGATTTTTAGATAGTATTCCAAAATCCACACCCTCTCCTTTGGAAATGGGTCTATTCCGTCAGTTCCAATTATTATCCTTTTGTCAAAGTCCTCCTTGGGTATTTCCGATAAAACCCTGTCTGCCCAGCCCACCTCTTTGGCTATCTCAAAGTAATCGGTATTCCCTACTGCGGTTATGTGAAAGCCCTGCCCTTTGAAGATCTCTAAAAGGGGAAAAGTAAGCAATGTATCCCCAAGCCCACCCCTTCTGTAAAGCAAAAGCTTCTTCAAACGTTTGTATCTATCAGGAAAAGAGGTTGGTTGTATTCTACCGTCTCTCCGTTTTCTACAAGGATCTTTACCACCCTGCCCCTAACATCGCTTTCTATCTCATTCATCACCTTTAGGGCTTCTATTATGCACAGCACTTGACCAGGGGATACAATGTCGCCTACTTCCACGAAGGGAGGTGCCCCAGGAGAGGGTGACCTGTAGAAGGTTCCCACCAGAGGACTTCTAATTACATGTAGCTTGCTCTCCTCCAAATCTTCTGAAGGTGGGACCACCTCAATATGTTTTACCTCCTTCGGTGTTTCTACTTTCTGCACTAACTCCCTCTGATGGGTCTCTATTCTAAGTCTAAAATCTTGATTCTCTATCTCAAACAGTTTTATATCGCTGTTTTTTATAAGGTTTATAAGCTCTCTTATAAAATCTTTGTCCATTACTTGACCCTTTCTATGTAAGTACCCGTTCTTGTATCCACTTTTATTATGTCTCCCTCTCCCACAAAAAATGGTACTTGCACCACCGCGCCAGTTTCTAGCTTGGCAGGTTTAGAACCACCCGCAGCGGTATCTCCCTTAAAGGCAGGCTCCGTTTCCACCACCTTTAGTTCCACATGTCTTGGCAACTCTATACCTATGGGCTGACCTTTATAGATAAACACTACAACTTCCATACCCTCTTTTAGGAACTTTATTTCGTTTTCTATGTTCTTAGCGGGGACAGCAAGCATTTCGTAAGTGGTTTTGCTTACAAAGTAGTAATAATCACCGTCGTTGTATGAGTATTCCGCAAACATCTGCTCAAAGTCCGCCAGTTCTATACTGTCGGAGGCCTTGTAAGTTATTTCAATCACATTGCCTGTGCTCATGTTCTTTGCCTTTACCCGCACAAAGGCTTGTCCTTTACCCGGCTTCACATGTTCATAGTCTAAAACTCTGTGAGGCTGTCCATTATGCTCAATAAACATATCCCTCTGTATGCTGTTTATATCTATCTTAACTCCCATAGTTTTATAATTTTACCACATGAGGAAAATAGAAATCACAGATGTATCCCTAA
>JAEMPM010000138.1 GCA_022759285.1 Thermocrinis sp. | reverse complement strand
TTCACTTAGGGAATGATTATAACACTTTTTCAGTAATAGAAAATGTCAACTTTTGGCATCCATAAGCCGGGCTTGCTGATGGACAGGACCTGAAGCAATTCTGATGCGCTTAGAAGTATGGAGACAAGACAAGTAATAGAGGAAATACTAAACAAAGGAAACTGTCTATAGCTGGTTATCCTCCTTTATCGTTATTTACCTGAAAAGTTGATATCCTCAATATGTCGTAAAGCAGAATGTATATCTTTTAAGAAGGATTATAATTTACTTGCTATGGATAAATGGGAAAAATTTTTAATAGAGCTCTCAGATAGAGTTATTAAAGGCGAAAAGCTGGACAGAGAGGAAGCTCTCGCTATCTTACAAACGCCAGATGAATATATAGCCCTTTTGGTGTATCTTGCCCAAAAGGTCAAAAATCACTTTCATGACCCTAACAAAGTGGAGCTCTGTTCAATAATAAATGCCAAAAGTGGAGCTTGTTCAGAGGACTGTAAGTTTTGTGCCCAGTCTAAGTTTTATAAAACTCCCATAAATGTTTATCCTTTAGTGCCAAAGGATGAGATTGTGGAAGGTGCCTACAGAGCAGTGGAGTTCGGAGCAAACAGATACTGCATAGTTTTGAGTGGAAGGGCTGCCACACCGGAGGAGGTGGAAAGGATCAAAGAAAGTGTGGAGGAGATAAAAAAGGTAAAAGGCTTGCCCATCAATGTGTGCGTGTCCGCGGGTACACTGGATGAAGAGTCCCTCTTAAAGCTAAAATCAGCAGGTGTTAAAAGGATCAATCATAACTTGGAGGCTTCCAAGAATTTCTTCCCAAAGATCGTTAGCACCCACACTTGGGAAGAAAGATATGAGACTGTAAAGAGGGTAAAAAAGGTTGGACTTTCCACATGTTGTGGAGGTATCTTTGGGATGGGTGAGTCCGACGAGGACAGGGTAGATTTAGCTCTAACCTGCAGGGAGCTGGAAGTGGATTCTATACCCTTGAACTTTTTGATGCCCATCGAGGGAACACCCTTAGAAAATGCACCGGGTGTGGAGCCATTGGAAGCTCTCCGTATAATTGCCATGTTTAGATTTACAAACCCAAGGGCAGAGTTAAGACTCTGCGGTGGGAGGGAACAAACCCTGAGAGACTTTTACGGCATGGCAATGTTAATGGCCAACGCTATGATGGTAGGAGGCTATCTAACAAGGGCAGGAAGGGACATAAAGAAGGATTATCAACTCATGAAGGACCTAAAGCTTGAAAGACTCGAAAAGGTTCTGGAATGATCGAGGTCCTTGATGGCTATGAAAACATGCAAAAAGATCATGAAAACTTCCTGCGGGTTGAAGGTGGTGTAGGACCTCTTTTTAGGATTTACCTTTGGAAGAAACCTGTAATCAGCTTGGGCTTCCACCAAGAACCAAGGGATTTTCCTGTGGATGTAGTAAAGAGACCTACCGGTGGTGGTGCCCTTCTGCACGGATGGGATATCTCCTTCTCGGTGGCGGATGTAAAGGAAATGTGGGGTAAAAGCCCAAAGAAGATCTATCTCAGGCTTATGGGACTTTTAAAGGAGAGCCTTGAGCGTTTAGGTCTTTCCCTTGAGCTTTCCAACTACGAAGGCTCTTACAGGGAATACTTTTGTATATTCCAGCCTACCTTTGGGGAGATCACATACAGGGGAAAGAAGTTGGTAGCTTGTGCTATGAGGATGGGAAAAAGGGGCTTTTTGCTCCACGGGAGCCTTTTCTGGACTTTGGATTATCTCAGGGCTGAGCAGATAATAGGTATTCCAAGTGAAAAGCTCAGGGATAGGATGATCACCTTTGAAGAGCTATCAGTATCTTGGGAGGAACTCCTGAAGGCTATTGAGGATTTTTTCACAAGGATTTTGGTCTGCAAAGCGAGTTATAGCCTTTGAAAATTCCTCCCTGTCGGAAAGGATCTTTTCTAAAAGCTTTAGAACAGTGTTAAGCTCTACTTCTTCTTGCCTTATAACCAATCCACCTCCGAGCTCTTCTATCTCTTTGGCATTGTAATACTGATGGTCTCTGATTGCATGAGGGAAAGGGACAAACAGAGCGGGAACTCCGTAGAGGGAGAGCTCAGTTATGGTACTTGCACCTGCCCTACTTAGGGCTAAATCGCAAGCCCTGTAGATCAAGCCCATGTTTTCGGTAAAGGGTAGAACTAAGACAGGCATGTTTTTGTAGGCGTCTTTGAACCTTTCGTAATCCCTCTCTCCCGTTATATGCACACCTTGAAAGCCCGTCCTTTTAAATATCTCAAAGGCTAAGTTGTTTAAAAAGACAGCGCCTTGACTACCACCTACCACCAAAAGGGTTGGCTTGTCAGAAAGGTTTAACAGTGCCCTTGCCTGTTCCTTAGAGAGCCTTAACCCATCTATTAAAGCCTTTCTCACCGGCAAGCCCGTTTTTACGACTTTTTCCTTGGGAAAAAACATTTTGGAGTATTCAAAGGAGACAAACACCTTTTTGGCAAACCTGCTGAGAAGTTGATTGGTAGTACTTGGGATAGAGTTCTGCTCGTGCAAAAAGAGGGGAGTCCCTCTTAGCACAGAGACAAGACCAAGGGGAAGGCTTGCATAGCCACCGAAGATAATGCTAACATCCTTCCTTCCAAGTTTTGGCAGAAGAGACAAAGAAGAGGAAAAAATACTATAAAGGGACCTTAACTTTTCTATGGGGGACCTTCCAAAAAAAGGATAGACCTTTAAAAATTTCCCTTCTACCGGCAGTAAATGGCTAAGTTTTTTTTCTATACCTCTCTCCGCACCTATGAACTTACAGGGAATTTCCCTCTCCAAGAGGCACTCTATTAGAGCCAACGCTGGAAAAAAGTGTCCTCCTGTGCCACCGCCTGCAACGTAAAGCATTTTAGAAAGAATACCACACCAAGCCTAAGTATTCCCTTAGGGCTTTGTAGCTATCTGCAAAGACACCCATTTTTGGCAAAAGGCTGTAAAGATTATACTTCATGTCCCTCTTAAAATCGGTAGGGTATGGAACCACCTCCAAGCCTGCTTTTTGAAAGGCAAGCACAGCCCTTCTCATATGATAAGCTGAAGTCACCAATATTATTTTTTTACATCCTAGCCTCTCGCAGAGCTTTTTTACCTCTTTGGCATTTTCTCCTGTGTCTTTGCTATTTGCTTCCGTGTAGATCTTGCCTTTATCCACACCTAAGGTTAAGAGAAGATCTTTCATAACCTCCGCCTCGGGCAATGTACCGATAGAGGCACCACCTGAAAGTACGATAGGAAGGTCTGTCTGTTTGTGAAGCACAAAGCCCGTAAGCAGTCTCTTTGTAGAATCCTCTTTGAGGATGCCCGTGTTGTAGGCACCACCACCTAAGATCACTATGGCATCTCCCTCCGGTTTGGAGGGCACAGGGTAGGCTTCCTCCAAAGGTTTATAAAGCACATCTTTTATGGGCTCTATTGAAAGCAGATATACGGAAAGGGCAAAGGAAAAGGCAATAAGCTTTGCGAGCTTTCTCTTGGTTAAAGTGCCAAGAAATACAAAAGCTACTACTAAAAGTCCGGGTGGAAGGATAAAAGAGGTAATCAACTTTTTCAAAAAGAACATCAGGGCCTTCTTCTGGTAGCAATAAGCACTTCTTCCACCTGCTTAGCCTTTGCTATGTCCATCAAAGAGACCACGAACTTGTGAGCAGTATCCTCGTCTGCTTCTATTATCAGTCTTTGTGGCTTTTTTTCTTCAAACACTTTTGCCAACTCTTCCAAAGTAGCCCTTTTACCTTCGTAAAGATATTCTCCACTTTTCAGAACTTGAACTCTAAGCACTTGTGTGATCTGTCCCTTCTCACCTTCTTTGGCAAAGGGAAGTTTGACCGCCAACAAGGTTATAGGAGATTGAAAGGCAAGCACCGCCAAAAATAGGAAAACCGCCAAAAGGGTATCCACTAATGGAACCACATCTATGTATGCCCTTTCATCAAAGCTCAGCCTACGCCTCCTCACGGCAGTAACCTCACAAACTCCAACAGCTCCTCCTCCAAGCGGTTCAGAAGGTTACTTCCCCATATTCTAAAGACCCAATAGAAAAAAAGGGCTGGAATGGCAACCGCTAAACCCGTTGCTGCAGACACCAAAGCTTCGCCAATGCCCGACGCAAGAAGGTTCAGGGCAGTTTCAGACTGGTTTATGGAAAAGGCGTTGAAGACCCTTATGAGCCCCGTAATAGTTCCAAAAAGACCAATCAAAGGGGAAAGGCTAGCAATTGTTGAAAGAAGAGCCAAGTTCTTTTCCACCTTCGGTACCAAAAGGTCAATCTCTGTTCTCAGAGCTTCTGTTAGTCCGTTCTTAGGCACCTTTCCGCTTTTGAAATCCTCCAAAACCCTCAAAATGGCTTTGCTTCCCAGAGACGTGTCTAAGGAAAGCAGTTTGATTGCACCATCAAGGTCTCCGTTCCTCAGCAAACTTTTTGCCTCTCTTAGGTTCTTTGAAAGAAAGTTTGAAGAGCGTAGGTTTATTAGCCTTTCTATGGCTATAGCCCAAGAAACTACAGAAAGGAAAAGCAAAGGGTACATAACCAATCCACCCGTCTTTAAAAGGGCAAATACTCCCTCCATCAGCGTACCTCACATTTTGGAAGTTCCTTTTTCAACCTCTCAATTTTAACCCTTTCCTCCTGAGAAAGACTATTAGTATCAACCCTCTTAAGAAAACAGCTCGCATCCCTTCTCAAATGGAGTTCTAAAAAGGTTCGGACACCTTCCAATATGGCCGAGTTGTATACTTGGGCACCTTTGTTGTTTAGGGATATATCTACAAGATATTCGAGGGCTTCCTTTGGCTTTCCTTCCGCTTTTAAAAGCTTTGCCATTTCCAACTTGGCTTTGGCGGAGAGGTTAATATCTTGGCTTTTTGTCAGAGCGGTCAAGATATTTCTGTCCTTGGTATTTTCGTATATTTTCCATAAAGTGTTATCAAAAGAAGAACTTCTGTAGCCAAGGCTGATTAGCTGGTTGGCAATGGCTCGGGCTTTGTCCCACCTTTTAATGTTTGCATAAATTTGCATTGCCCTTTCCTTATCTGACAGGTCTCCGCCTTCTAAGAGCTCTGCCATGCTTTGTTGATCTCCAACCTCTTCATATAGCTTTACAAGTTCCTTCCTTGCAAGGGCAGACTCTTCGCTGTTTCCTTCTTTATACACTTTATAAAGTAGCACAGCCTTGTTTCTTTTGTTCTCTTCAATGGATGCCAATTTTAGCAATGCTTTGTATTTTAAGGGCGAGTTCCCTTCAAAAAGCTCTATCAGAAGTTTTTCAGCTTCTTTTTTTTCTCCTTTCTTTATGAGCAGGTCTGCCAACTGATACTTTAGCTCTGGTGCATAGGGAGAGTTAGGTTCCTTTTGAAGATAGCTCTTTATAAGCTTTATAAGTTTGTCCCTATCGCTTGGGGGCAACTCCCTTTCTTCCATTCCCAAAAGGGCCAAAGTAGCTTGGCTCGTCAGTGGATCCTCTGGAAAGCTCTTTAAGACTTCCCAATAAACTTGCTTTGCAGCATCTACCTTACCCAAGTTATACAGGGCATCTCCAGTTTTCATGAGCGCCCGTACGCCAAAGGGACTATCCTTTGGAACTTTTTTAAAGAACTCTATGGACCTCTCATACTCACCTTCCATAAAATAGCTAAGTCCCAAAAGGTATAGTTCTTCGGGAGAACTTTCTGTAAGAAAGCTCCTTGCCAAGGAAGGCTTGCCCAAAAGGAGGGCAGTTTTTGCCTTTAAAATCCTTGCCTTTGGATGATCTATACCTTGAAGAACTTTTAAAACGTCCTCGTATTTTTTAAGGTTATAGTAGCACAATGCCTTGTAGTAGGGGTCTTCAAAGTAGTTCAGGGCAGAAAGCCAGTCCCCTTTTCTAAAAAAGCTCCAACCTAAGTATTCCTTATAAAGCTCTGGATAGCGTTCCTTTACAGCCTTCAGGGGTTCCTCCATGGGCAAGTTAGCCCAATAAGCACTTTCCAAAAGCAAGAGGTAATCTTCTCTATCCTTTTCCCTTTTGTCCTCCAAAAGGCTATAGGCAGTTTTGTAGTCGCCCATTCTAATAGCAGAATAGACTGCGTATTTTATGTTTTTAGCTTCAAGAAAGTTGGAAAGGGCAAGCTGATAGTCCCCTCTGTTGTATGCTACAATTCCCGCAAGCTCCAAAAAGCTGGGGTCATTGGTTATGTTGTATGTGATCCTAGCCAAAAGCACATCCCTTTGGGCTATTTGAGAGTAAAGGGAATTGGCATATTCTCTGTTTATGGTCTCAAGGAGGCTGGCATACTGATAAGCCTTATTGGTATCCTTCTTCTGCAGGGCTATAAGCCCAAGGTAGTACAGAGCGACATCTCTGTAGGGTTTTGTGGGTTTTGAGTATTCAAGGAATAATCTTTCTGCCTCATCCAGTTTTCCTGCCTGAAAAAGAACAATAGCCATTCTCAGAGTAGTGCTGTCTTTGTATTCTTCTTTAACATTCCCTTTAACGAAGTCCAAGACATAGTTGCAATAATTTTTAAACACAACATTTTGACAGTTGGGTTCTCTGTAGTTTTTCTTATCTTTAATCTCGTAAATGACACTCCAAAGGGGGTTTTCGTTTTTAGGAACACTGTCATTCAACTCAAAGTTCAGGGCGTAATATAGCTCGCAGGCGGCATCTCTGTATACGTGCGGAAACTTACAGGAATCTTCAAAGAATTTGATAGCTTCTGACTTTTGGCCCTTCTCAAGCCTCATAAGACCGAGCACATACTCCGCCATAGGTTTATAGGGAGACGGCATCGTTAAAATTGAGCCGAGCTCCTCCTCTGCCCTAAGAAAATCACCCTTAAGGTAGTAATCAACCCCAACCTTGTATGCGATGGCATCCTTGGGTTTCCCACAACTTAAGCCCTCTTCTTCCACCTTGGCAACTGGTATAAACTCCATCGCCTTTGGAGGTTCTAAAAGCCTTGGAGACAAATCCATGGGTTCAGATCCTTTCAATGGAAAGCTCTGAGGGGGGCTCAGTTTGGGCTTTTCCTCCACCTCTTTGGCTGTGATCTCCACCTGAAGGTCAAACTCCTTTTTTATCTGCGAGAAAGCTATTAGCAACAAAGATAGACTAAAGAGCGTGATGAGCCTGAACATACCATTCTCCCAGGTGACAAGTTATGTTTAGCTTTACTATGACGTTTCTCTTTTCTTCCATATGCACCAAGCTATAGCTGGCGTTATCACAGCCAAAAACCCAGAACTTTGAAAGGTCTATGTTCAAAAGGGCACAAAGCATAGCCCTTATGGGAACTGTGTGGGAAACTATAGCTACCGTCTGTCCCCAGTGTTTTTCTCTTATAAACTCCAAAAAGTCCTTTACCCTCTTGAAAACATCTTGCAAAGATTCACCCCCTTCAAACTTTACCCGGTGCGGTTCCTCAAGCCACATTCTGAAATCCTCTGGGAATCTTTCCTTTACCTCCTCCACAAGCATGCCAGACCAAATTCCATGGTCTATCTCTATGATCCTTCGGTCCTCTATAATCTCTAGCCCATGCCTTTTGGCGATCTCTTGGGCAGTTTGATAAGTTCTCCTCAGGGGGGAAGAGTATAGGAAATCTATCTTTTCCTTCTCCAGAGCTCTACCCAAAAGCTCTGCCTGTTTTAGCCCGCGCTCAGAAAGCCCAGGGTCCAAAAGTCCCTGATATCTACCTATTGGGTTCCACTCGCTCTCTGCGTGCCGAATTATAAAGAGCTTTACCACAACCCGCCCTCTGTTAGTACCTCAGAGTAAGCCCTCACACCCTCACCTAGACCATCAAACAAGCCAAGCCTTTTTAATACCACTTCCAACATACCCACCAGCATGAGCCCATCCTTTGGATCTACGCCCATGTGGGATATCCTGAATATTTTACCCTTTAGCTCATCCTGCCCGCCAGCAACTCTCACTCCATACTTCAAAAGGAGCTTTCTTATGTCCTCTGCCATTGGAGAAAAAACTGAAGAAACTGAAATGGAGGGCTTTTCTGCAAAGGGCTTTAGGCCAAGTACCTCCACCGCCCTAAGTGTAGCCTTTGAGATCAGCCTGTGTCTGTTTTCTACTCTTTCCATACCCTCCTCCAAGAGCATGCTGAGGCTTTCCTTTAGAGCTAAGATCAGACTCACTGCGGGTGTCCAGGCGGTCTGTCCCTCCATCTGCTTCTTTAGCTCCTTTTTTACGCTAAAGTAAAAGGCACGATCCTTTAGCCTTCTTTCTGCCCTTTGAGAAAACCAAAGCACAGAAAGTCCAGGAGGCAAAAGAAGAGCCTTTTGGGAGCCACCAACTAAAACATCAATGCCCCATTGGGAGGGCACGATTCTATACACACCCAAGGCGGTTATTGCATCCGCTACCAATAAAACCTCCCGATCCCTGCACAGCTCACCTATTTCCTTTGTGGGATGGTAGGCACCAGTGGAGGTCTCTGAAATTTGCAAAAGGACGCCCCTGCAATCTGTATGCTTGTCCAGAAGTTTTTTCACTTCCTCTGGGTCAGCAGATTTACCCCATTCAACTTTATACTCTATGGGCTCTAAGCCCCAGTGTTTTGCTAAGTTTAGCCATCTTTCCCCAAACTTTCCACCGTTTATGACCAGAACCTTTTCCCCTTGCTCAAAGAAGTTCAGGATGGCAGCCTCCATAGCACCGGTGCCCGAGCTGGCAAAGAACACAAAGTTTTCAGAGTCCTCCTCCAACAGTCTCTTAAAGAGCTCCCTAACCTCTAGAAAGCTCCTTTTGAACTCCTCCGTTCTGTGATGGATGATCTGCTCTCCTAAAACCTTCCTTACTCTTTCGGGAATTTCTACAGGACCGGGTGTAAAAAGCCTCTCCTTCATCTTTCCCTCTCTCCTCTTATGAATTCCTCCACCATCTTCCTTGCTTGCCAGTCAGGATATTGGATGGGTGGATGCTTCATAGTGTAAGCACTTATGGAATACAAAGGACCGCCTATGCCTCTATCCCTTGCCAACTTACAGCACCTTATGGCATCTATCATAGAACCCGCACTGTTTGGTGAATCCTCCACATCAAGCTTTAGCTCCAAGTACATGGGCACATCACCAAAGAGCCTTCCCTCCAACCTTATGTAAGCGATCTTTCTATCCTTTAACCAGGGTACCCAATCGGAAGGTCCTATGTGTATGTTTTGGTCTCCTATATCGTAAGGAAGCAGAGACTCTACCGCTTGAGTTTTTGACACCTTCTTGGTTTTTAGCCTACTCCTTTCCAGCATATTCAAAAAGTCTGTATTTCCACCAAAGTTTAGCTGATATGTGCGATCTATCTTCACACCCCTGTCCAAAAATAACTGCACCAATGTTCTGTGTACTATGGTTGCACCCACCTGGGACTTTATATCATCTCCCACCACTGGTATACCTTCACTTTCAAACTTCTTTGCCCACTCTGGATCAGAGACTATAAAGGTAGGCATACCGTTTATAAAAGAAACTCCCGCCTTCAGGCACGCAGTAGCGTAAAACCTCGCAGCTTCTTCTGAGCCTACGGGAACATAATTTATGAGTATTTCTGCACCGGTATCCTTTAGCACTTTAACCACATCCTCCAGTTCGTCTTCTTTTTCATCCGCAAGCACAAAAGTCCTGTCGGCTGGGTAGTTCTTCATATGATCCGCAAAGCCGTCCAAGACCTTTCCCATACGTACCTTTACACCAGTCTTTGGTACGTTTGGTTCAAAAACTGTTGTACAGTTTGGTGGAGAAAAGATTGCCTCTGAGATATCTTTTCCTACCTTCCTTGCATCTATGTCCCACGCAGCTACTACTTCAATATCCCAAGGTTTGTATCCTCCTACGTCCTCAAACATCAAACCACTTACTCCTTGACCTTGATTTTTTTGGTAGTAATAGATACCCTGAATCAAAGCACTTGCGCAGTTGCCCACACCCACTATCGCTACCTTGATTTTTTTACCCATTCCAAACCTCCAAGAAGCTTAAATAACTATTATACGAAGACTTAACCCTTTGGCACCCTATAAAATAAGCTTATAGCCCTCGCACCTATGAGGGCCACGATCCCAAAGGACCAAAAGAACACATCCATTCCAGAAAGATTTCCTTCAAATAGATGTAGCATAAACTCCCTTATAACAAAGGCTATCAGGACTTCTAATAGTATATCCACCCTAACCCTTTCGTGTTCAAAAAATTCTATAAAAGCCCTTATAAGCTCAAGTACTACAATCAAAGAAAGTACGTTGGTAACCAGCTCTTTAAAACCCAATCTGACCGTGGCTTCTGTAATAGTAAGACTAAGCTCTGAAACAGTCCTGAATATACCTACAAAGAGCCCAACTATGAGAGCTATTATGGTTATGTTAAAGGCCAGTCTGACAAACTGCTTGTATAGTTTAGATACAGTGTCCTGGAACATTGTCTACTGGTTTATTTTAATATAGAAAATACACCTCAGCTGTATACTTTCCTTATCTTATTTTTTATGCTGCTTAGGCTGAGTATAGATAAGTTCCTTCTCATAGAAGGGCAGGAGCTTTTCTTTGACAAAGGTCTCAATGTGATCACAGGAGAGACGGGAACAGGAAAGTCTATGACCTTTTCCGCCCTTTCGTTTTTGATGGGGGAGCAGGGAGATTACGAGGAAGGCACTGCGGTAGAGGTGGAAGTAGTCTTAGATGACGAAGAATTTATTCTAAGAAGAGAGATAAAAAGAGGAAGGAGTAGATTTTACCTCAATGGGCTCAGTAGCACTCAAAAGGTGGTCAAGGAAATTCTCTCGAAGGCTTTACTTTTCCAAAAGCAGGATGACAGGCTAAGAATTTTAAGAAGGGACTTCCAGAGGGATGTCTTTGACAAAAGTACAGGAGCCATTGAGCTGAGAAGGGAGTTTGAAAAACTCTACCAGCAGTTAAAGGAGGTAGAAAGGGACTTGGAGCAACTTGCCCATTTGGAGAGGGAAAAGGACCTTCGGATTAGAATACTCAAAGAGGAGCTAAAGGATATTGAAAAGGTGGGATGGTCGGAAGAGGAGTACAAGAGGGCTTTGGAGATTCTAAAAAAGTACGCAGAGGGTGAGAGGATCAATAGGCTATCCCTTGAAGGGGTAGCACTGTTGGACGAAGTGTTAATACCCGGTTTGAAGAACTTGGCAAAGCTCTTGGAAGGTTTGGGGTTGAGCCAAGAAAAAGAAAGCATTACGCAGATTCAGGAGGAATTTCTAGAACTCAGAAAAAAGCTCTCCAACCTTTATGAAAGCTGGGATCTTGAGGAAATAGACCGGCTAAACCAAAAAGTCTTTGCGGTGCAAAGTTTAGAAAGAAGATACAAAAAGAGCTATAAAGAAATTTTGGAGTTTGCCAAAGAGCTCAAAGAGGAGGTAAAAAGGTTAGAAGGAATAGAGCTGAACCTTAAGGAGCTTCAAAGCAAGAGAGAAGTGCTAAGTGCTAAGCTCAGAGAAGTGGGGCAAAGGCTCAGTGCAAAGAGAAGGGAACAAAAGCCTGCTTTTGTAAGCATGGTAATGGATAGCTTAAAGGAGCTTGGTTTGGAAAAAGGGGTCTTTGATGTACTCTTTGAAGAAAGGGAGGGACCTTTTGGCTTTGAGGATGTAAGATTTTTGTTTTCTTCCTCTGGTGGAACACCCAAGGACTTATCAGAGGTTGCCTCGGGCGGTGAGGTCTCTCGTTTAGCCCTGAGCTTATTTTTGCTATCTCCTGTAGCCCAGACTTACCTTTTGGACGAGATAGATGTGGGTATAAGCGGAGAGACTTCTCTCAAAATGGCAAAGTTTTTGAAAAGACTATCCTCAAAAATGCAGATTATAGCAATAACCCATTCGCCTGCCCTTGCTTCCGCAGGAGATAAACACTTTAAAACTTACCGGAAGGACAACCAGGTCTTAATAAAAGAACTTGAAGAAGAGGAACGCTTGCAAGAAGTAGCAAGGCTCATGGGCATAATAAACGATCAAACCCTTAAAGGTGCGATGGAGCTTATGAAGGAGGTGCGCTGTGTTTGATGATGTCCTTCTGGCAAAGGAAAAAGTTGGAAGCTTTGTCTATAAGAGGCTGGAGGAGTTTGAAAACTTAGGAAGGTTTGGAGAGACCTACTTTAACTTTAAGCCCTTTTTGGATGCGGAGTATAAGACGGACCTATTTTCGGAACTTTGCTTTTGCTTGCTAACCGCCAACTCCTCCGCAAGCCTTGGCATAAAGGCACAGATGCAAATAGGAACGGAGGGGTTTAAAAGCCTGAGCTTGGAAGAGCTAACAGAAATTCTCTCTTCTCTTGGTCATAGATTTGCCCGCCAAAGGGCAGAAAGGATCGTAAGGGCAAGGGAAAACTTTCACAGAACCTTAGAACTTTTAAAAAGTGGTTCAAGCCCTCAAGAACTAAGGGACCTTTTAAGTGATGCTTGCTCCAAATACAAAGTGAATGGCTTTGGGCTAAAGGAAGCGTCCCACTTTTTACGAAACATAGGCTACAAGGATGTGGCAATAATAGACAGACACATATTTAGGTTTTTGAAAGAGAAAAAGCTCATTCCAGACTGCAAAACCATAACGAAGAAAATATACCTTCAATCAGAGAAGGTCCTCAATGAAGTAGCACAAAGGCTCGGAATGAGCTTGGCAGAACTTGACCTTTACGTGTTCTATCTAAAGACAGGAAAGGTGTTAAAATAGCGCGAGCTTTTCTATGGGGATTTTTTTGAGGTTCTCAAGCCCGTAGGGATCTTCTACTCTTGGTATGCTAAGCTCTTGGGTGGGTTCTTCAGAACAGTTTATAACCCTCTTTGTTTTTATGAATCCGTTCTTTTCTAACATTTGTGCCTCTTGGAGGGCTAAGGGCTCCTGCCTTGCAACCGCAAAGAGCAATCCCTTTTCCCTTAAGGTTTCTGCCAAGAACTTTATTTTTTGGAGTCTTTCCTTGAGAAGTTGAGGTAGGTTTCTTTTCCTGTTCATAAACCGGTCTATTTCCTCCTGCCGATGGCTGAGCTGGACCAAAAACTCAAGCCACTCTTGAACCAAGTTTAGAGAATCAAAGAACCTGAGCACCTGTCCAGTAGGCGCAAAGTCCAAAACCACATACTCATACTGAGGCAAGAGCTCAGAAAGCTTATCAAAAACCGCAGTTTCCAAAGAGGTGGGGGAAGAGGAAATCAGGGACGCAAACCTTTTTGCACCTTCCAAGACAGAGGGAGAAAGAATCTCCTCCAAACCCTTTAAAACTCTATCTACATAGTTCCGGGCTAAGCTTTGAGCATCAAACTCCACCGCATAAAGACTTGGGAGAACTTGAGTAATATCGCTTCCTACCGGTGTTTTGAGTATACCAGAAAGGGAATGTGCTGGGTCCAAGGAAGCCAAAAGGGTTTTGCCCTTCTCAGAGAGCCACAGGGCTAATGCACAGGATAAGGTGCTCTTACCAACGCCACCTTTCCCTCCAAACATATAGACCTTTTTCAACAGCATGGTAGAAAGTCAAGTTTTGAGTGTTCTATACCCAAGGTTCGGTGCCAAAGGTGAAATTCAGATAAGAGCTCCGGATAAAGGTCCAAAAGGTATATACCTAAGGGATTGTCAAGACCGAACCATTCTAAGAACATAGAGAAGAGGAGAGCGGACCTTAGGTCCCTGAAACTCACCTCTACGGGTTTTTTGAAGTGAAGCTGGACAAACTCCGAAAAGAGTTCTCTTACTTTATGCTCAAGATCCATTGGGCGAGTTGCTTGGCTTCTGCGTCAGATACGGTTTGAGGAGGCATTGGTACAGAACCCCAAACACCAGAACCACCTTTCTTGATCTTGTTAACCAAGTAATTTACTGCATCAGGCTTGCCTGCATACTTCTTGGCTACGCTTGCGAAAGCGGGTCCCACCTTCTTTGTCTTTAGGTCGTGACATGCCATACAGCCCTTTAGTTGGGCGAGTTGTTGGTTAGCAAAGGATATGCTTACAAGACCTACGGCCAGCAGTATGAGAGTTTTCTTCATGTCAGCACCTCCTAAAATAAGTTTGTTCAATATGTATTATAATAGGAAAAACCACATGAAAAAATCATGAAAATTGGCGTCTTTGACTCAGGCGTAGGTGGGCTAACTGTTTTGAAGGCCCTTAGGGAGGAATTGCCCTCCGTAGATTTTTTTTACCTGGGGGATACCGCCCGAGTACCTTACGGTGGCAAATCTAAGGAGACCATCCAAAGATACAGCCTTGAGTGTGCAGAGTTCCTTCTGTCCTTTGGTATAGAGCTATTGGTGGTTGCCTGCAACACTGCAAGTGCTTATGCCTTGGAGCTTCTGAGGAAGAGCTTAACAATACCCGTGGTTGGGGTGGTTAAGCCGGGCGTTGAACAAGCACTGAAGGTCTCAAAGACCAAAAGAATAGGTGTAATAGGCACGAGAGGTACCGTGCAAAGTGCTGTATATCAAAACCTTTTAAAGGAACAGGGCGCACAGCCTATAGCTAAAGCTTGTCCTCTCTTTGTTCCCTTAGTGGAGGAGGGTATAATCAACGGCAAAATTGCCCAAAGCGTAGTGGAGTATTACTTGGAAGAACTGAAGGGTAAGGTGGATACTCTCATACTTGCCTGCACCCACTATCCCCTATTAAAAGAGACCATAAGGGAGTACATGGGAGATGTGGAGATTGTGGATTCTGCCAAAGCAGTTGCTCAAGAGGTTAAAAAGTTGGCAAAGAACGAAGGGAATGGGACCCTGAGGCTCTTTTTTACCGACAATTCACCCAACCTAAGCCATCTTATAAAGCTTATCCTTGGAGAGGAGCAAAGCTACGAGATTATACCTGTTCTTTGTAAGCTCTGAACATGCGTGCCTTAGTGCAAAGGGTAAAGGCCTCTTGGGTAGTGGTGGACGGTAAAGAGGTGGGGAGAATAGAAAAGGGACTAAACATACTCCTTGGAGTCAGGGTAGGAGACACGGAGGAGAAAGTGGATAAGCTGGTGGAAAAGGTGGTGCATCTTAGAATATTTGAGGACGAAAGGGGTAAGTTTCAGTATTCCCTTTTGGATGTGAAGGGTTCCGCCCTTGTAGTTTCCCAATTTACCCTTTATGCCAACACCCAAAAGGGCAGAAGACCCAGCTTTGAGGAAGCAGAAAAGCCAGAGAGGGCAAAGGAGTTGTATGAACTCTTTGTCAAAAAGCTCTCCCAATATGTACCCGTGCAGACGGGCATCTTTGGTGCCCATATGGAGGTCTTCATAATAAACGATGGACCCGTAACTATCCTTTTGGAAGTTTAAAGCTCAATCTCCAAGAGCATACCAAATGGCACTGCCAGACCATTTAGATACAGGACTCCCGGTCTAAGAAGAGGCAATAAGTTCAAAAGTTCCCAGTTCCTTTCTCCGAAGAACACTGACACCGCGTCTAAGTCGTTCTTGGAAACCAAACGGAATATGGCTTGCGTGTTCATCTGAGAAAGTATGTATTTATTCAAGTTTGCGGGCCTTTGGGTTATGGCTATAAGACCAACACCAAACTTTCTACCCTCCAAGGCTATCCTCTTTGTCATCTGAAGGGCTATGTTTTCCCTTCCTGTAGGAATATCAATAGCACCCCTCTCCGGTGCAAAGTTGTGGGCTTCTTCAAGGACTATGATCCGCCTTCTGCCATCTTTCATTGAAGAGAGAAATATCTCCTTCATGATAAGCCCTACTATGTTCAGGCGAGATTCCGGGTCTGCCAAATTGTTCAAATCACATATAACCAATGGACTTTTAGAATCTACCACTTTCTTTGCCCTTTCCCATACTAGCCTTTGATTTCTTACTGCGTCCTCTCCAAAATCCCTTGAAAGAAGCTCCAAAAGGTCCTCCGCCTGCTCTTTAATGTCCGTGGGTGCGTCAAGGAGAATATCCTCCAAGCTCTTTTCACTGTAAGCTATCTTCTCCAAGTCTGGCTTTAGGAACCTCCTTATTTTCCCAAAGAAAGCCCGCTCTTGGGAGGACCTTTCTCCCACTTCAAAGCCATACTTTTTGAACAACTCCTTTATGTCCTCTGCACCTACGGGAAAGAGAGTATATGGAAACTCCACATAATCTATGAATTCCTCGTTTTCTTTTAGCTTTTTGAAATACTCTCCAAAAAGGTCTATGACAAAAACTTGGGCATAGCCTTTGTCCTTTATGTCCTTTAGAAGCCGAACTACAAAGGTGGTCTTTCCAGAACCTGTAGTGCCAAGCACCGCCATATGCATGGTGGCAATCTTTGTAAGGTCTAAGTAGGCGGGTGTACCAACGCCAAAAAGCTTGCCTGCAGAGACCTTAACCTCCATCGGATAGCCGGACATGTTGGTGCCCATAAGTTCCTTCAACTCCTCTTCCTCTTCCATCCTTACAAACTGGGTACCCACTTCCAAAGTCTTCAAAGGAACTCCAAAAAGGCTTTTCTTTTCATTTTCCCTGTGCTTTATGTATTCGCAAACTACATAAACCTTTCCCACCTTTATCCTTCCGCTCTCCTCTGCTATGCTGTTTATGAGGGCAACCACCCACTCCTTTTGAAGGCTACTTAGTTTTAGACTGAGGCTATCAAGACCCAAGGTGCTAACATTCCTTAGCTTACAGATCAAAAAGCCCTTATCTGTATTTACCTTCAAAAAGCTCTCCTCAGGTAGGTCTTCCAAAAGCAAAACCTCCAACTCGGTGGAAGAGTATGCCTTCAGAGCAACTGCCACCGTGTTTTTGTCCAACTTAACAGAAGATCCTTTTAACAGCTCCCAAAGTGCCAGAAGTTCCTCTATCTTCTCTTCCTCTTCAACCAGCACCATAGCTTCCAAGTTGCCTTCTACAGCGCCTGAGTAAGTGAGGTTTGCAGACCCTACATAGGCTTTTCTATCATCCATTATCAAGAACTTGGCATGCAATCGTGGGTTTATGTACACTTCTCCTCCAAAGTCCCTTATGGCTTTGAAAACCCTGTAATCTGTGATTTCAAGGTCCTTTCTTTCCCCAGCCCTCAGGATAACCTCCAACTTTACCTGAGGTTTGAGGGCTTTTATAAGTTCCTCCAAGACTTCCCCTTTGACCCACGGAGACGCAACCTTGAGGGAATTTTGAACTTGGGAGACCTCCCTTATAAGTTTGTCAATGAAGGATTCCACAGGAATATTTTATTCTTTATGGAACTCTTGCTCTATGTTCTGTTCCTTATTTTTTTAACCCTTTTGGTTTTTGGCGTTCTTCATTGGTATGGTAAGTTTATGAGTGGAAGATGAAGGTTCAGAACCAAGTTTTTAAACCCAC
>JAEMPM010000031.1 GCA_022759285.1 Thermocrinis sp. | reverse complement strand
ACACCTTTGAACATATACTTGAATACAAACCTTGGTTAAAGGATAAAACTTAGCCTTAAAATATTTCTCTCCCATGAAGGCACCTCTAAGCTGGCTTGCTGAGTTTGTGGATTTAAAGGAGCTATCTCCGGAGGACATAGCCCAAGGGCTCACCCTGAGGAGCGTGGAAACCTCCGTGAGCGTATGGGAGCAACCGGTAGAGGGGGTAGTTTTTGGGAAGGTTCTAAAGGTAGAAAACCATCCACAAAAGCAGGAACTAAAGGTTTGCAAAGTGGATGTGGGAGATGTGTTGCAGGTGGTCACAAGGGACCACGAAATAAAGGAGGGAGATGGTGTACTGGTAGCACTACCAGGGGCAAGGGTGGGTGATAGGGTTATTTCTAAAAGAGACTTCTCTGGTGTGGTTTCTGAGGGTATGCTTCTTTCTGCGCAGGAGCTTGGTTTGGAGGATAGTAGTCAGGGAGTTCTTGTGATTGAAGAAAAGTTCAGTCCTGGAACGCCCGCCAAGGAGGTCCTTGGTTTTGGTGAGTATGTTTTGGAGGTGGAAATCACCCCCAACAGAGGAGACCTGCTGAGCATCTTAGGTCTTGCCAGAGAGATCTCTGCTCTGTTTGATTTACCTTTAAAAGAGCCCCAAGACAAAACCTTTGAGGACTTTGGCTCGGTAGAGGTGCGCATAGAGGACCCGGACTGCAAAAGATACAGGGCGGTGTTGATAGAAGGAGTACAGGTAAAGCCCTCTCCCCTCTGGCTCAGACGTAGGCTCTGGCAGTGCGGAATAAAGAGCATAAACAATGTGGTGGATATAACCAACTATGTAATGTTAGAGAGAGGACAGCCTCTGCATGCCTTTGACTGGGAAAAAATAGAAGGGCCGGTGGTAATAAGGAGGGCAAAAAAGGGAGAAAAAATCAACACCCTTATGGGTGTGGAGAAGGAACTCTCAGAGGAAAACTTAGTCATAGCGGACGGTGAAAAGATCCTTGCCTTAGGGGGCGTTGTGGGAGGCTTGGAGAGTGGTGTAAGGGAGTATACAAAAAGCATTCTCCTTGAGGGGGCGTACTTTGAACCTTTTAGAATCAGGAGGTCTGCCAAATCTTTGGGTGTGCAAACGGAGAGCTCTTACCGATTTGAGAGGAATGTAGATATCCAGTCTGTAAGGAAACATCAAGACAGGGCTGTAGGTTTGATCCTCCAATTGGCAGGCGGTGAAGTAAAGGCGGTAAAGGATATATATCCCCAACCTTACGAACCCAAGAGGATCTTTCTCTCCTTTGGAAAGTTCAAGAGGTACGCGGGGGAAGAGTTGGACCCAGAGAGTGGGCTAAAGGTTCTGCAAAAACTTGGTTTTGATGTGAGGGTGCAAAATTGTGGCTTTGAGGTGTTGGTTCCAGCCTTCAGAAGCTTTGATGTACAGGGAGATGCGGATATAGTGGAGGAACTTTTGAGGGTAAAGGGATACGACAATCTCCAGGCAGAGCGTCTTCTTGTCCCCTCCAAGCCAAAGGTGAAGGATAAGTTGGAGAAAGAGATAAAGAATTTCCTGAAGGCAAGGGGCTTTTTTGAAGTGCTCAACTTTTCCTTTGAAGGGAAAAAGCTCTACGAAACCTTGGGTCTAAAAAGCCCAACTCTTGAAATTATTAATCCCTTGGTAAAAGAGGAAAGGTTTCTACGTACATCCTTGATCCCATCCCTGATCAACACATACCTAAGAAACAGAAGAAAATTTGTCCAACAGATAGCCATCTTTGAGGTAGGCAAAGTATTTTTTGAAGAGGGAGAAGGTAGAAGGCTTGGCATACTCTCCAACATGCATACTCTACAGGAGTTTAGAAGCTTGGTTTCAGACCTTCTGCACTCGGTGGGAGTGTTGCACACCTCTCAGGGATCCAAACTTTCCTTTTTACATCCAAACCTACAGGTTAGCCTTTGGGTGGAAGGAGAGGAAATTGGCTTTTTGGGACTTTTGAACCCCCTTTTGGAAAGGGAGTTAGACCTAAAGGAAAAAGTTCTGATAGCGGAGTTAGACCTTGATAGGCTTAAACCCAAGAGGGCTCAGTATGTGCCCTTTTCCAACTATCCGCCGGTGGTCAGGGATATTACCCTGGTTATGGACAAAGGCCTATCGGTGGATAAATTAATTATGCGTATAAGGAAGCTGGAAGAGGTGGAAGATTTGAAGGTGGTTAGTGTTTGGACAGATGAGCGCGTACTTGGGGAAGGCAAGAAAAGCGTTAGCTTTAGGCTCTTTCTGAGAAGCTTGAAGGGTAGTCTGTCCGACGAGGAAGCCAACCAATTGGTATTTGGGTTGGTAGAGGATTTAAAGAAAGAGTTTGGTGTGAGCTTAAGGTAAAACAAGCCTGCCCTGCTCGTAGTGGAGAGGACTAAATTGGGGTCCACAAGGTGAGCCAATAGGGAGTCCGGGCTCCGGGGCTGTCCCACCGAGGACGTTCCGGGAGGACACCCACCTAATGGAACTGGGGCCCACCGAAGCCTCTCCCTCTACGGCCGGGTGGGTTTTCTTGCCTTCCCCTCCTCAAAAGGAGGCGGAAGAATGAAAGTTCTGAGCAAAAAAGAATTAAGGCATAGAATAAGAAACCTACGGAGGAGTCTGCCCACTCAAGAATACCAACAGTTCTCAAAGGCTATAGTGGAAAACATAAAGGGTTTGGAGCCTTTTAAGTCAGCAAGAGTAATCTTAGCCTTTTGCCCCTTTGACGGAGAACCGGACATATCACCCCTTTTAGAGGAAATCCTCAGAGAAAGCAAAGACCTTTTAATCCCGAAAGTGGAGCGCGATAGTATGAAGCTGTGCAAGATCAGATCTCTTGAGAATTTAGCCCCTGGCAGTTTTTGCCTTCTTGAGCCTACTCAGTGTGAAGAGGTGGAGCCGGAATTGGTGGAGTTTGCGCTTGTGCCCGGGGTTGCCTTTGACCTTAAGGGTTGTAGGCTTGGGATGGGCAAAGGGTTTTACGACAGGATTCTGGGGAGGATAAGAGGGTTTAAGGTGGGAGTAGCCTTTAGCTTTCAGGTTTTTGAAGAAATTCCCTGTGATCCTTGGGACCAAAAAGTGGATGCCATAGCCACCGAAGAAACCATAATCTACAGGAGGTAGAAGCGATGAAGGAGATTGTATTGGCAGTTGTTTTAGCTTTATTTGCTTTGCTTGTGGGCTTGGGTGCAGGTGCTTTCCTCTTTAGAAGGAAAGAAAAAGAATCTACCAGAACCTTTGAAGAGGATGTGCAAAGAATTTTAGAGAATGCCCAAAGAGAGGCGGAAAGGATCATAAACCTTGCCAAGGAAGAAGCTCAAAGGGTAAGGCTGGAGGCGGAGGAGAAGAAAAGAGAAGTGGAAAGTCTTCTATCTCAAAAGCGTGTAGAGCTTGAAAAGAAGGAGCAAGAAGTTGAGCGCAAAATAAGGGAAGTAGAGCAGAGTTTAATCCAAAAAGAACAGGCTTTAACCCAAAAGGAGCAGATGATAGAAAGAAGGTTTGAGGCCCTTGAAAGAAGAGAGGAGGAACTATACAAAAGGGAAAAGGAACTCAAGGAATTGGAAAGACAGGTGGAAAGAGTCCAAAAGGACATAGAAAGTAAGCTAAAGGAGATTCAAGAAAAGGAAAAGGAAGTGGAACAACTGAGGGAAAGGGAACTCTTAGAACTTCAGAGGATCGCATCCTTAACTATGGAAGAAGCTAGGGCGGAAGTGCTCAAAAGGGCAGAGGAGAGTGCAAGGATTGAGGCTATAAGGCTCGCTAAGAAGATAGAAGATGAAGCAAGAGAAATGGCAGAGTTGAGGGCAAAAAGGATAATAACCACCGCAGTCCAAAGGCTTGCCCCAGAAATTGCCATAAACTACACCACCACTACGGTGGAGCTTCCCTCCAACGAGTTTAAGGGCAGGATCATAGGAAGGGAAGGTAGGAACATAAGGACCTTTGAGCTTTTGACGGGAGTAGATCTAATCATAGACGATACACCCGATTTGGTAACTATATCATCCTTTGACCCTCTTAGGAGAGAGATTGCCAAGATCGCTTTAGAGAGACTCATAGAGGACGGTAGGATCCATCCTGCTCGCATAGAAGAGGTACTCAACGAGGTAAAAAAGGAAATGGACGAAAGGATCAAGAAAATTGGAGAGGAAGCCTGCCTTGAGCTTGGGTTATACGACATAAACCCAGGGCTTTATTACTACATAGGCAAGCTTTACTATAGAACCAGTTACTCCCAAAATGTACTCTTGCACTCCAAAGAGGTAGCATACCTTGCGGGCCTGCTGGCGGAAGAGTTAAACCTGGATGCTAAAATGGCAAGAAGGGCTGGGCTACTTCATGACATTGGAAAAGCCATATCCCACGAACTTGGTGGTTCTCACACAGATATAGGCGTTGAGCTTTGCAAGCGCTACGGAGAGCCAGAGCCCGTCCTCAACGCCATAAAAGCCCATCACAACGAAGAACCCGTAAAGTTCCCGGAGGTTGCTCTTGTATGTGCTGCGGACGCCCTATCTGCCGCCAGACCTGGTGCTAGAAGGGAAACCTTAGAGGCATACCTAAAGCGCTTAGAAAAGCTTGAAAATATAGTAAAATCCTTTAAGGGAGTTGCCAACGCATACGCAGTACAGGCAGGAAGAGAAGTTAGGGTCATAGTCAATCCAGAGGAAATCAGCGACGAAGAAGCTTATCAGCTTTCAAAGGATATTGCCAGAAAGATAGAAGAAGAGCTTGAGTTCCCTGGTCAAATAAAGGTTGTAGTAATAAGGGAAACAAGACATGTGGAATACGCAAAGTGAAGACTTAACACCTATGCTCGCCCAGTATCATGCCCTAAAGAGGGAGTACTCTGACTGTCTGCTTTTCTTCCGCCTTGGGGACTTTTACGAGCTCTTTTATGAGGATGCCCAAATAGGTTCCAAGGAGCTCGGCTTAGTGCTAACCTCAAGGCCCGCCGGAAAGGGCAAAGAACGCATTCCTATGTGCGGAGTGCCTTATCACTCTTCCCAGTCTTACATAGCTAAACTGGTAAGCAAAGGCTACAAAGTTGCCATATGTGAGCAGTTGGAGGACGCCTCCCAAGCCAAGGGAATTGTAAAGAGGGATGTAATAAGGGTCATAACGCCCGGCACATACTTTGAGAAGGACTTAACTGGTTTAGCTTGCATATATCCAAAGGGAAACAAGTACTACCTTTCCTACCTTTGTCCATCCACGGGAGAGTTTTTGGCAGGTGTCTTTAGGAATGAAGACTATTTAGAGTTTCTGCTGAGGTTCCAACCCAAAGAGATTCTGGTTCCCAAAGGTTTTGAGGAAGATCTGGGTAAACTCCTTAAGTGCTTTTTCACCTATTACGGGCAGGAGGAAATCCAAGAGGGTCTAAGACTTTTAAAAGAGGACTTTGACATATTCCGTGCCATAGCCTTGGGTTTTGAAGAGGAAGATTGTCTAATTCCGTGCGGTGTGGCTTATTTTTACCTGAAGAGGACTCAAAAGTCTTACACACCTTTTTTGAAAAAGCCCAAACCCTACTCGGGGGAGGGCTACCTTAGAATAGATTACCGCACCCGGAGGGGGCTTGAACTTTTGGAAAGCTATGAAGGAAGGGAGGACCTTTCCCTCTTTGGAACCATAAACAGAACATTAACGGGTATGGGAAGACGCCTGCTAAAATTTCGCATAGCTCATCCCTTCTTGAGAGAAGAGGACATACTAAGGGTGCAGGAGGGAGTAGAAGAGCTAACAAAAAACAGAGAGCTTCTCAGGGAAATAAGAGCATGCCTCGAAAAAATGCCAGACTTGGAAAGACTTGCATCACGCATCAGCGGAAACTTAGCCACACCCAGAGACTTTTCCCTTTTAAGGAAGGCTCTGTTTTCCTTAAAGGAATTGAGGGAAACACTAAAGAATGCCAGATCTCCTATCATAGTAGAACTACTAAATCAAATGGTGGATTTGGAGGAGCTGTACTTGGAATTGGAAAGGGTTTTGGTGGAAGACCCACCCATCCATCTGAAGGAGGGAGGACTTATAAAGGATGGTGTAGATCCTCAACTTGACGAGCTAAGAAGCATAAAAGCCAAAGGGGAGACAGTTTTGAAGGAGTACGAAGAAAAACTCAGAAAGGAAACAGGAATTCAAAGCTTAAAGGTAGGCTACAACAGGGTGATGGGCTATTACATAGAGGTTACAAAAGCAAACCTACGATACGTGCCTAGCTATTTCAAGAGAAGACAGACCCTTTCTAACGCAGAGAGATTCACCACCGAAGAGTTGCAAAGGTTGGAGGAGAAAATTCTGTCCGCAGATAGCAGAATAAAGGAGTTGGAGTATGAGCTCTTCTTAGCCCTGAAGGAAAAGGTCCTGCAAAGCATAGACAAAGTCTACAAAAACGCACAGATTGTGGCGGAGATAGACTACCTTCAGAGCTTGGCACAGATAGCCATAGAGGGAAGCTGGGTAAAGCCAAAGCTCTCAAAGGAAAAGGTCTTATACATAGAGGAAGGTAGGCATCCAGTCATAGAAAGTTTTTGCAAGGACTTTGTGCCCAACAGTATCTATATGGATGAAAAACAACTAGTTCATATAATTACCGGTCCCAACATGGCTGGAAAGTCCAGCTACATAAGGCAAGTGGGCATTTTAGTCCTACTTGCCCACATGGGCAGCTTTTTGCCCTGCAAAAGTGCAGAGATAGGTTTAACATCCTCTATTCACGGGAGGATAGGCTCTGGGGATATACTCGCCTTGGGCATTTCCACCTTTATGAACGAGATGATGGAAGTATCTGCCATACTGAACTCTGCCGACGAGAGAAGTCTAATAATCCTTGATGAAATAGGAAGAGGCACATCCACCTACGATGGCATTGCCCTATCAAAAGCTATTGTGGAATACATAGCCAAGAACATAAAGGCTCGCACACTGGTTGCCACCCACTACTTAGAGCTAACCCACTTGGAAGAAGAACTACCCATGGTCAAAAACTATCACATGGCAGTCTCAAAAGGTGATGAAGGCATTAGCTTTCTTTACACCCTCAAAAGAGGAAGGGCAGAAGGTAGCTTTGGCATATATGTAGCCAAGAAGGCAGGCTTGCCCGAAGAGGTTATTCAAAGAAGCCAGGAAATTTTAGCAAGCTTTGACAAGCAAGTTCCTATACTGGAAAAGGTTTATCAGGAATCCGAGAAACTAGAATGGGAAAAGGCTTTCAGGGAACTGCAAGAATTCTTGGAAGGCATAGACATAGCCCAGACTACGCCTTTGCAGGCACTTCTTCTTTTGGCAGAGATAAAGGAAAAGGTTAAAGAAAAGAGCAAGACTATCTGCTAGTTTCCCTTTCTATAATTTCAGCTATAGGGTCCATCTTTTCCTCACCTTTAGCCTCTACAACCCTTTTTGCGAACAAAAACCTCTGTCTATAATAGGGATCGTATATACTACTGATCTTCACCCTTCCACCCCTTGTGGCAGCGTGGATCATCTTGCCATCTCCTATGTATATACCCACATGGGAAACATCCCGCTTGTAGGTCTTAAAAAAGAGCAGATCTCCAGGTTTTAGTTCCGAGAGACTAACCTTATATCCATACTTAGCCTGTGCCCTTGAGTCTCTTGGAAGCTCTATACCGTTTGCCCTGAAGACCTTTTGAACAAAGCCTGAGCAGTCAAGGGCGTGGGAGCTATTACCTCCAAACCTATAGGAAGCGTTATAAAAGAGCAAGGAAGACAACCTTATGGCATCAGGGTCTCCCTCAAAGGTTGGTCCATCTCCATACTTTGAAGCTATCTCCCTTAGGCTTACTGGTTTGGATTTAACATGAGTCTTTCTGTGGCTTATGCTGTGTTTTTTATGAACTTTGTGTTGAGTAGCAAATACCAATCCGCTAGCTGTAAATAGACACAGGATCGCAATAATCAGACTTCTCATCTTTTCACCTCCCGTAGGAGAGTTTCATAAAGGTGTAGACCCTCTGTATGAGGGTCAAAAAAGAACCTACTGCTAAAATGATCAAAGCCAGAAATATCTGCTGTAAGAGAATCCCTGATAAAAGAACAATCCACCTTTCTGTTCTTTCAAAAAAACCTACCCTCAACTCAAAGCCCAGTCCCTCCGCCCTTGCCCTTGCGTAGCTAACACCAAAGGAAAAGACCAACGCCAAAAGTGAGAAAAAGGACAAAACCTTATTTTGGGAGGACAGAGCTATGGCTATGAAGGGTAAGGCATCGGAAAGTCTATCTGTTAGAGAGTCTAAAAAGGCGCCAAAGGAGCTATTCCGCTTAGTTCTTCTGGCTATGGCACCATCCAAAGCATCACAGAGGGCTCCCAAAAGCAAGAATACAAAGCTAAGAAGATAAGTCTTAAGATAAAGGAAGTAAGAGCCCACCGCTACAAGGAACAGACCAAGGACTGTTAAAAAATTGGGATGCACCTTAGCTTTGCTGATGACGTCAATCAAAGGCATAAAGCTCTTTTCAAAGTAAGGTTTTAACTCCCTCGTCAAATAACTCATGGTTAAACCTTTCACGGCGAGGGAGGGATTCGAACCCCCGGTGGGCTTTGAACCCACAGCGATTTTCGAGACCGCCCCGTTCGACCACTCCGGCACCTCGCCTACAGGAGAGTATTATAATATCAGCAAATTTCTTACAAGGAATTCGAAAAGGTTGGAAATCCATCAGGATAAGGAGAGGGATCTGTAGGGTGCAATCCCTCGCCTATTCTAGTTGCGAATTACTTTTATTTGATTTATATTATTATTGGCATGACGACGCACCAAAAGGAACGGCTTGAAGAGTTTGTGAAGGTTTGCAAGGAGAAGGGGCTGAAGATCACCCCTCAAAGGTTGGCGGTTTATGAGATACTTCTGCGCAGAAATGACCACCCAACCGTTGAGGATATTTACGAAGAGGTTAAGGAAATATATCCCTTTGTTTCTCTGGCTACAGTGTACAGAACAGTGGAAACTTTGGAGGAGTTGGGTTTTATAAAAAGGGTTGCATACTGGGGAAGTTCAGTAAGGTATGATGCCAACGTCCAAGAACACGACCACCTGGTCTGCGTAATGTGCGGAGCCATACTGGACCTAAAAGCGGATGCTGGATGCAAGGTGCCCGAGGAGGTAAACGGTTTTAAGGTGTTATCCCGTTCCCTTTATATTTATGGAGTGTGTCCTTCATGCCAGAAGAAAAGAAATGCCAAAGCACCACAGCCCTGAGGAGATCCTTCAAAAAATAAAGGTTGATTGAAAGGATCATCAGTTTATCTTTTTAGCACTTACGCAGAAGAATCCTCCTTCTCTCCAAAAGCCCTCCCTTATTTCTTGATTTTTCACAGGCTCTTGGTCTTGAGGATCTTCAAAGAGGGTAGTGCATACCCTTTCAACCCTGAAGCTTGCCTGGGCTAAAATGGATGAGAGCTCTTCGAAGGAATAAAATCTTGCGTGGGAGTAAATAGGATGTCCCCTTTTTGCCTTTTCTTTGTAAAAGTCCGCCCAAGGGCTGTCCGAAAGAACAAGCCCAAGCACTAAATATCCGTCATTCCTTAAAACTCTGTGGGCTTCTTTAAAAGCGCGCAATAGTTCTTCAAAAAAGCATACAGAGACCACCATAAGAACCAGGTCAAAGCTCGAACTTTTAAAAGGCAAAGCCTCTGCCTTTCCAAGAATTCCAAGGACACCCCTTTGCTTTGCCAGCTTTAAAAGTTCCATTGAGGGATCCAATCCGTACGGAATTCCTAAAGCTTGAGCAAACCTACCGCTTCCCACCCCCACTTCAAGGGATAAAGAAAAGGGACTTATAACTCTCTTAAGGCAAGCCACCTCAAGCCCAAAGGCAGAACTTCCAAAAGGTCTGTCGTACCACTGATCGTATTTTTTGGCGTATTGGTTAAAAATCTCCATAGTTATGTTATAATATAACTTTGAGGAGCCGTAGTTCAGCCAGGTCAGAACGCCGGCCTGTCAAGCCGGAGGTCGCGGGTTCAAGTCCCGTCGGCTCCGCCACTCACTTTCTCAAAAGCCAAAATATAAGGTTAAGGATAAGGGTCAGCAAAAGGCTTATCAGCAGGGAAGTGGCTAAAGGAAAGTAAAAGGCAAAGTTATCCTTCTTTATGAAGATATCCCCAGGCAGTCTACCAAAGCCAAAAGGAAGTTTTTCAACTAACAAAAGAAACAGTCCAAAGACTATAAAAAATACACCAACAAAGATTAGCCACTTTCCAAGGTCCGTCATATCGCAATCCTCCTCCTACGAGAGAGAACAAAGGCTATAACCTCTGCCACCGCTCTGTAGAATTTAGGTGGGATCTCCTCTCCAACCTCCACAACTGGATAGAGGGCTCTGGCTAACTCTTCCCTTCTGACTATTGGAACGCCGTGAACGATGGCAACCTCTACGATCCTCTCTGCTATCTCACCTTTGCCTTTTGCTAAGATGACGGGTGCTTTATCTCCCTTGCTGGGGTCATAACGTAAGGCTATGGCTATGTGAGTGGGGTTCGTGATAACAACGCTCGCCTTGGGAACCTCCTGAAGCATCCTACCTCTAGCCAACTGCCTCATCCTCCGCCTGATGGCGCTTTTAACAAGAGGATTACCCTCGTGCTGTTTGTATTCTTCCTTTACCTCCTCCTTACTCATCCTGATCCTTCTTTCGTAATCCCACCGTTTGTATGCATAGTCCAAAAGGGCTATAAACAGAGCAATCACCGAGATAAAGACCACCAACTTAAAGGTAAAGCTCAAAAAATTCCTTATTGCGGTTGAGTTTTCATTGGTAAATAAGCTCACAAATTCCCAAAGCCCAGATTTAACAAAGAAATAGGCAACTATCATAAGGAAGAAGACCTTCAGCAAGTTCTTTGTAAGCTCAAAGAGGGTGGTCATTGAGAAAATTCTCTTTAGACCTTCAAAGGGGTTTAGCCTTTCAAGCTTGGGCTCAAGGGGTTTTATGGTGAAAATAAAACCAAACTGGGCGATATGGGTAAGAACAACCACCAAAATGCTTAGCACAAAGAAGGGCAGTATAAGGGGGAATATGCCTTCCTTTATTTGAATGAGAATCCTGTGGAAATCAACGTATGGGTTTAAAGAAACACTCCAAAATAGCTCCAAGACCTTACTAAAAAGCGCATATCCTGTGAAAAAGATCGCTATACTTCCTAAGAGGACCGTGCTTGCGGTGGCTATCTCCACACTTTTGGCTACATTACCCTCCTCCCTGAGCTTTCTTCTTCTATAAGGCGTCGCCCTTTCCGTCTTGTTTTCCTGCGCCATACTAGCCTCCCACGACCCTGCTGAATTTGATTATATACTCCTTTAGGTGGCTTGAGAGCAGATAGGATATTAGTGGAAAGAGGACCACCAAAAGGGCAAAGCCCAAAAATACCTGCAGAGGCAAACCAATTACAAAGATGTTTATTTGGGGAATGAACCTATTCAGTAAGGCAAGGGTTAGGTTTAAAAGGAGCATGCTCAGAACTATGGGCAGGGAAATTCTAACTGCAAGGTTAAAGCTCTCATAAAAGAGCTTGAGGAACACATCCGGGTTTATGGAATAAAGGTCAAAAGTTCCCAAGGGCACCTTGCTCAGACTATTGGCAAGGGAGAGAAAAACTATTTCCGGACCTCCCACCGAGAGGAAAAAGGATGTGAAAAGTAGCATAAAAAACACAGAAAAGACAGAAGCTTGGGGCTGTTGGGGAAGGAAGAGGGTGGCAATGGATAAACCCATGTTTATGCCTATGATCTCTCCCGCCATCATAACCGCATCAAAGATAAGTCTAAGAAAAAGACCACTGAAAAAACCAAAGAGAAACTCCTTTAAAACTGCAAGAAAAAAGTGCCCTGTGGTGGCGAACTCTATGGGTTTTTGGTTAGTGTACAAAAAGAGCATAAAAGAAATAGCGGTAGCAAAGAAGACCTTAAAAGTGTTTGGCAACAGTTCTCTACCAAAGAAGGGCACCATAAATAGAAAGGAAATAACCCTAACATGAAGCAAAAAGAGGGTTAAAAGGCTGTTTAGATCGAGGGAGATCATCGGAGCCAGACGGGAATATTAACTATGATCTCCTTTGTAAAATCCAGCAGTTTGTTTAACATCCACGCACCTAAAAGAAGAACAACCACATAGGCCGCTATAAGCTTTGGGATATAGCTGAGGGTCATTTCCTGTATTTGGGTGGCAGATTGAAGAATGCTAACGATAAGTCCCACAAGAAAGGTGACCAAAAGGACAGGCGCCACCAAAATGAAAGCCATCTCAAGCATCTTCTGTCCCATAGAAAGGATAAGGTCCGGGCTCATTGGTAGCTCCTTACAAGGGAAAGTATAACAAGCTCCCAACCGTTAGCCAACACAAAGAGCATGAGTTTAAAGGGCAAGGATATGATCTGGGGTGGAATCATAAGGATGCCCATGGCTATGAGTATGGACGCAACTACTAAATCTATAATCAAAAAGGGTAGGAATAGTAAAAAAACTATTTGGAAAGCTATGCTTATTTCGCTTACCATAAAGGCGGGGATCAACACGCTCAAGGGAATATCCTTCGGTGATTTGATCTTTTCCCTTTCTTCTTTGCTCATACTAGACACATCCAAGAAAACCTTTATACTCTCCTTTTTTGTATGCTTGACCATGAACTCTTTTAAAATGTCCGAGGTTCTCTCAAAGAATACCTGATCGGTTATTTCCCCTTTGAGCAAAGGCTGAAGTGCATTTTGGTTTATATTTTCAAAAACAGGCTTCATGATAAAAAAGGTCAAAAAAAGGGCAAGGGATACGATTACCTGATTGGGCGGAACGGTGGGAACACCCAAAGCCTGCCTTATTAGGGATAACACTATAACGATCCTAACAAAGGATGTTGTCATGATCAGAATGGATGGGGCGAGGGATAGAACAGTTAGGAGAATCAAGAGTCTTATAGAGGTGTCCAGCTGTCCTGTACCAACCTTTAGCTCTATGTTTGGCAGTATTTTCTCTTGGGCAAAGCAAACACTAATGACCAAAAGGCTAAGAGCTAAGGTCCTTATAAACAACATCCGCACCTCTTTCGCTTACGAGGATTAGCATATACACACCCTTCACCTCAAGCTCCACCAAAAAGGCACCCCTCACAAGGGGAACAATGCTTAAAACCTTCACATTCTCCGATTTTCCTTTAAAGCTAAGCTTTGTTAAAAGAGGATGCAGATATGGAACCACTAAGAGTATAAGAACCACCACTATAGCTAAAGATAGTAGGACCTTTAAAAGGCTATAAAAGAAATCCATCACGATGTTTGAACTACAAACTCAGTAAAGTATATGTTCCTGACACCACCCTCTACCAAAATGATATTAAGTCTTCTTATAAGCTCTAACCTTAAGGCTTCCCTTCCTTCTGGCGTCCTTACAAAATCGGATGTCTTACTACTTATCACATCTATGACTGCATCCTTGATTATGGGCATTCTTTTATCCACCTCCTGTTTTACCTTTTCGTTGGAAAGTTCCAAAGTTATGGCTACCCTTGCATAGGCGTCAGTTCCCCTGTCCGCCAAATTGACGGTGAATACTCCCAAGTCCACCATAACTCCCACAGGGGAAGGGCTAACCTTTTCCTCACCCTCTTTCTTAGGTTTCTTGAATAGGAAGAAATATGCACCTCCTCCAGCAATTGCCAAAACTAATAAAAGGATAGGTATTAGAAATAATATCTTTTTTCCTCCCTTCTTCCCTTCTACTTTTTCCTCCGCCATAGCCAAAAACTATTATAAAATCTTTCACAATGGAACAATTAAAGAAGTGGATAGAAGATTCCCTAGAAGGGAAGTATGAATACGAAGCTTACATAGAAAGCACAGAAAAACTTCTGGTGGAGACTTCAAAAGAAAGCTTGGAAAACATTTCCAAGTCGAAGGAGGTTGGCCTGGGCATAAGGGTTATAAAGAATTTCAAACAGGGGTTTGCATACACTACGGATCTATCATGGACGGCGGTTTCAAATTGTGTAAAGAGGGCAGTGGAATCCTTGGAGCTAACGCCAGAGGATGACGGCTTTGTTCTAAACAAAGGCGAGTTTAAAGGGCAGTTGCAAGCGGATTACGATCAGGAAGGACTTTCTCTTAGTGTGGAGGACAAAGCTGAGATGCTCATAAATCTTGAAAGGCTCGCAAAGAACTTTGACAGAAGAATCGTGGGTACAAGAAAGACGAGCCTGAAGGAGTTTAAAGTAGAAGTTCATTGCTTTAACTCTCACGGTCTTGAATACAGTTACGTAACCACTTACTTTTCCTGCCTTACCTCAGCCCTTGCAGTAGAAAACGGAGAAGAGGCTATATCCTACGAATACAGGAGCGGTAGATATTTAAAGGACATAGACTTTGAAGAGATGGCAAAAGATGTAGTCTTTAAGGCTACTGCCCAGTTGGGGGCGGTTTCTTATGAAACAAAGGTCATCCCCGTTGTCTTTTTCAGAGAGAGTGCGGTATCTCTTTTGGAAGCCTTCAGCCCGATGTTCCTGGGAGATGCCCTTGTAAAAAACAAAACCTTGCTAAAAGGCAAAGAAGATCAAGCGATAGCAAGTCCATTGCTAACGGTGATAGATGACGGAACCTTAAAAGGGGGTGTGGGTACTCTGGAGTTGGACGCGGAAGGCATCCCATCTAAGAAAAACATAGTAATTGAAAAGGGAATTTTTAAAGGGTTCCTGCACAGTGTATATACTGCAGTCAAATGCAATGCCGAACCGACTGGCAATTCGGTAAGACACGGCTATAAAAGCTTGCCCACCGCCGGCATAAGGAACCTTTACATAGAGAGGGGAACCCACACTCTGGAGGACCTATTGAGGGCTTACGATGAAGTCTTTTTGATTTTAGATCTGATGGGTCTACATACCGTAGATCCAATCTCTGGAGACTTTTCGCTGGGTGCTTCTGGTATAATTTACAAAAGTGGCAATAAGGAGAAGGCGGTGAAAGGAGTAGTTATAGGCGGTAACATCCTGGAACTTTTGAAAAATTTGGTGGGAGTGGGAGAAGACCTTAGGATGTATGGACATGTAGGTTCTCCATCTTTACTCATAGAAGCTATAACTGTTGGAGGGTAAAAATGAAAAGATTTCTGCCTCTTATTTTCATAATATTGGGTTTGTTATTGTTTGGATGGGGAATTTATACATCCTTTGAAATATACGCCATAAAAAAGCAGGAAAAAATAAATGCAAATTTTGCCGGCTTCGTACTTTCAGTATGTGAAAACAAAGAGTTGAAAAATATAGAATATCCAAACCAAGGATTTTTTATATTTAAAACTGCTGAAGGGAAGATATCCACATATGGTCAAGTATTTCAGAATCCTACGGATATCAATATGTATTCGTCCTATCATAAAATGTCGCCAACCAAGGCAGAGGTATATGTATACACTAAGGAATACAACTTTGGGGAATACATAGAAGAACTGCTCAAAGACCCAACGTCCTTTGGCATAGCCTTGGCCGGATTAATACTATTTGTAATAGGTATTGTTTACATGCTAATTCTACAAGCCCAATATAAAAGCACTGAAGGAAAAACAACTGAAAAGATAGTTGAAAAAAACTACCTGCAGGGCTTAGAAAAGAAGCTAAAGGCGCTTAGG
This sequence comes from Thermocrinis sp., assembly GCA_022759285.1. Lineage (GTDB taxonomy): Bacteria > Aquificota > Aquificia > Aquificales > Aquificaceae > Thermocrinis. Next base: position 4,378 of record JAEMPM010000031.1, on the reverse strand, counting down.
CTGGCTATTGCCACCCATGAGATAATACCAAAGGAAAGTACTGAGGAAGCAAAGAAAATACTCGATGATATACTTAAAGAAATGGAGGGTAAAAAATGAAAATCCTGATAGTTTCCTTTGACAGAAATTTAGTAAAACAGCTAAAGAGCTTCCTCAGTGGATATGAAGTTATGGATGTTAAAAATGGAGAAGAGGCTCTTAGTTTGATAACCACACAGTTTGATGTTATCATTTATGACGCAATATCTGGAGCTCTGTCTGAAGAAGATATAAATAACATGTATCAACGGAAATTTAAGGATGCAAAGTTTGTAGTGCTTGTAGATGATCTCTTTCCTATAAATGCTCAAAATCTAAAACCACAAAAAAAGGTACTTATACCAAGGGAGAGTACACCTGATCAAGTTCTATCTGCTATTACCGCACCTGTTCAAGAAACAGAGGAATACCAACCGCCTACTTTAGAGCTTGAAATAGAAACTCACAAACAAACCATGGAAGAGTTGGAAAAGGTGATAGAGATCGCTCCTTCAGAACAGGAAAGTATAGAAGCACTATTCTTTGGAAAAGAGCTTAAACCTACAGAGGTACAAACAGAGTCTAAGGAGGAGGTTCCCCAATACATCTTTGAAAACGCTCATCCAAAGAAAAAGGTTGCAGTTGTGTCTTTTGATAGCACCCTGATAGACAGTATTGCTTCCCTCCTATCTGAGGAGTTTGAACCAGTTGCTTTAAGATCCTTTAGAAACTTGGAAAGCCTTTTAAAAGATGTGGATGGAGTTATATTCGATGCAATTTCAGGGCTTGCAGCGAAGAAGAGATTGATGGAATTAGCTAAAGATCAGGATATAGCTCAAAAGCCCTTTTTGGTGTTGATAGACGAACTGTTCAACATAGACATAGACGATATCCCTCTCAGAAAAAAACATGCAATTTCAAGAGAAAAAAATCCCAAAGAAATAGTGGAAAAATTCAAAGAAATGTTTGTCCATATGAAGGAAGAAGAACAAACACTTATGCAAATACTTGGCGAACTACTTGAGAAGCAAGAAGCTGTGCAGGAAAAAGAAAAGCATACTGAAACTGAGGAATTTCCTCAGATCGCTAAAGAACTTGAAATGCCTAAGTTAGAAGAAAGCCCATTACCTATGAAAGAGTTCGTCTTGGAAGAACAAAAGAAAGAACCTACACCAACCCAACAAGTACCTATAGAAGAGGCTGTGCCTACGGTAAGCACCTGGGAACAGAAAACAGAAGGGTTAGAAAATGTATTAAGAGGTTCGTCCTTAGGGGATATTAGGCAGGTGGTAGAAATAACCATTAAAGAGGAAATCAAAAAAGCCTTTGAAGGTTTTGCTCTAAACGATCTTGTTAAAGAGCTCCTTAGGGAGGAACTAAAAAAGAGTATTGAATCAATACCACTGGAAAACATAATTAGAGAGATAACCTACGAGGTTCTTCGGGAAAGACTCAGAGAGCTTATCACTTGAAAAACATGTATTCTTCTTCATATTGCCCCCAAACGGTGGGAAAGTAGTTTTCAAGCTTATCTTTGGCTCCTACCATGCTTTTTGGAGTAGCCAAGAATATGAGGGGTTGCTCTCTGGCTATTATTCTGTAGGCTTGTCTGTATAGCTCAATTCTCTCTTCTTTGTTTAGCACGGAAGAAGCCCTGTCAAAAAGTTCATCTACCTCTCTCTCCCAATCTGTAGCTGGTGTTTTTTGTCTTGGATTCCACATATGCAGAGTGCCGGAAGAGTGCCACACGTTCCTACCAAAGTGTGGATCCAAGGAACCAGTGAGACCTATTATTACAGCCTCCCATTGGTATGGAGGCGTTGTTAGCCTACGCACCAAGGCGTTAAAGTCTATTGGGTTAAAGATTACCTTTATACCTAACTTCTCCAGATCTTCCTTTATCATGTTTCCTATGGCTTGCCTTTCTTTGTTTTCTGCGTTAGTGAGAAGTATGATCTCCAAGGTGTTTCCATCTGGGTCCTCAAGCCAGCCATCCTTATTTCTGTCTGAAAAGCCAAGCTCTTCTAAGAGTTTTCTGGCGGTCTTTAGGTCATAAGGAATTTCTGGAAACAGTCCCTCGTAATAGTAAGGTCTGTCGGCAGGTGTGATGGGTCCATAAAGGGGTTGTGCCAGACCGTTATACACAAGCAAACTTATTCCAGCGCGATCTATTGCCATAGAGATCGCCCTTCTGAATTGGGGATTTTGGAACCAACGTAGCTTATACTTGGGAATGTCCGCCTGCGGGTTTTGGTTAAAAACAAGAAAGGTGGTAGATGGAGTGGGTCCCAGATCAAAAAGGCTGATTCCCTTTAAGCGAACTACAGTCATAAGGTCCGTGGGTCTTATACCATGATAGTCTGCCTTGCCGGTGGAGAACATGAGCAAGGCTGTGTCTGGATCTTGGACTATGTATGCTATTTTTCTTTTTATGTACGGTAGTTTTTTGCCCTCTTCGTCCTTTCTATAATAATAGGGGTTTGCCTCATACTCCACCAGTTGTCCTTTTACATATCTTTTTAACCTGTATGGTCCTGTACCTACTATCTCTTCCGGGCGTGTGTTTACATTCCAAGCCTGCATAAAGGTTCCTTCTTTGACAAATTTTTCCAGTTTATGCTTGGGTAAGATGGGGCTTGCCAAGATGCCAAGAAATGGTGCAAAAGGCTCTGGAAGTCTAAACTCAAGGGTGTATGGGTCTATTGCCTTTACAAAGTTCTCCACATCCTTTTCCTCTTTGAGAACTCCCCTGAGCATGTCTGCGGTAGAGTTGGGAATGTTTTTGTTAAGATAGACATCTCTGTATGTAAAGACTACATCATCAGCAGTAAAGGGTTCCCCATCGCTCCACTTAACATCTTTCCTTAGCTTTACCACGTACCTTTTTCCATCCTCAAGGGCTAAGATACTTTCTGCCAGATCAGGTTCATACTCCATAGTTTTTAGGTTCAGTTTTGTTAATCCACTGAAAAGGTCCGAGAGCACTGCGGTGGAACTGGTCTCTTGGGCAAGGGCGGGGTTCAAGGTCTTTGGGTCTCCCAAAAGTATGTAATAAAGAGTTCCTCCTTCTTTGCCTACCTTTACCTCAAACTTGGATGGATCCACGTTTTTCATGCTGACTGAGTAAGCCTTCGGAGAAGATAAAAGGTGGAAGGGTAAAAAGGCAAAGAACACAAAGAGAATAGCGTAAAAGACCTCCCTCATAGCACCTTGTCTAACACTTCATCCACCTTTTTGTAGCCCCACTTTACCGCTTGAATGATCTCCTCTATGGTTTCTGGATCTCTTATGTTTACAGAAGAGAGTACCTCCTCCACCAGTGGGACTATTTTATCAAAGCTTATGCGTTCTTGTAAAAATAGCTCCACTGCCCTTTCATCCGCACCCAAAAGAACGGGTACATAAACACCTCCTGTTCTTGCAACCCATTCACACAGAGACAAAGCCCTGAACTTTTGCCTATCCACCCTTTCAAAAACTATTGGAGAAAGCTCAAAAAGGCTGATCTCTCTGAAGGGATATTCCCGCCTTTCGGGATAAAAGATAGCGTTCATTATAGGAATTTTCATGTCGGGTGGAGAAACCTGGAAGAGAAAACTGCCATCTCTTAGCTTTATAGCTCCGTGCACCAAGCTTTGGGGATGGATCACCACCTCTATAATGTCCGGGTCCAGATTAAAAAGCACCTTAGCCTCCAAAAGCTCTATGCCTTTGTTCATCAAAGTGGCAGAATCCACTGTGATCTTCTGTCCCATCTGCCAAGTGGGATGATTTAGGGCTTGGGCGGGTTTTACCTTTGAAAACTCCTCAATGGGTGTGTCCTTAAAAGGACCACCGGAGGCGGTAAGATAGACCTTCTTTATTTCTTTCCTGTCTGTCATTGAAAGCAGTTGAAAAAGGGCATTGTGTTCGCTATCCACGGGTACCACATTTTCTGACTTTTCCCTGATGAGTTCCTCCAAACAGACTACAGATTCCTTGTTACTGGCGAGTAATATCCTGTTCTTTGAGAGCACAAAAAAAGTAGGCAAAAGCCCATCTATGCCGGAGATGGCGTTTAAAACCCTTTCAGATTCTTCCACAACAGCCAACAAACCCTCTTCACCTTTTAAATACACACACTCCTTTGGGAGACTTTCGAGCCAATCCTTTTCTGGCTCCTGATAGGACACCACATACTTAGGCTTAAACTCCCTTGCCTGATTTAGCAGTTTATCCGATGCCCTCCTTGCCACCAAACCCACCAGTTCAATATCCTGCCTGTATACTCTCACCACATCCAGGGCTTGTGTTCCAACCGAGCCAGTAGAACCTAATATGCTCAGTTTTATCATTTGGGATATTAATTATACGAGCTTAC
>JAEMPM010000141.1:19145-20228 GCA_022759285.1 Thermocrinis sp. | reverse complement strand
TTTATTCTTGGACATCTTGTATTATCTTAAAAGCCTTTTTGTTCTTTAAATGACCCAACACACCCAAGAACTTTTTTGCCCCCTCCACATAGATCTCCACCGGTTCCCTTGTGGACTTGTCCAAGGTTATCGTGTCCCCTACTTTAAGGTTATATAGTTCTTCTAAGGTAATTTTGGTGCAGCCAAGTTTCACGCTTATATGCAAAGGCACTCCAAGTATAACCTTTAGTAGCTTTTCATAATCCTCGGGACTCCTTTCAAGGACACCCTTTAGCATTTCCTTATAGGGTTCTATTCCTTCCTGAGGTATAGCAAGCAATACGTAGCCGTCGCCTCCTTCTAGACTAACTGTAAGCCTTAAAACTATGTATTTCTCTTTCGGTCTTGCAAACATGAGTATGGCTGGGTTTGTTTCTATGCCTATTGGAACTAGTTGCACGTTCATAACGGTTCGCCAGGCTTCCTCCAACTCTGCATACATAACCTTCAACATTCTTTCTATTATTCTCATCTCCACCTTTGTAAACTCCTTTCCCTCAATCTTGTAGGGTTTGGTGGAGCCGCCAAAGACATTGCTTATTATCATGTATATCAGCTTTGGGTCAAGGATGATCATGAAATTGCCTTTGAAGGGGTGGAGGTTGAAATAACCTACCGCAGATGGGAAGGGAAGCCTTGAAACAAGTTCACTGAACTTCACGGAGCTTACGCTCTCCTTTATTATTGTTGGCACACTCACTATCACTGAAACCAAGCCCCTCTTCAAACCGCTGATCCATTTTTCAAAAACGAGCTCTAGGCTTGGCAATCTTCCTGCGTATATATGCTCTAAAGCTGATACGTCAAAGGGCTGAGCCTCTTTGTCAGTTTTTACCTCTTTTTTCTCTTCCCCTTCCTTTCCGAGGCTCTTTAGGAGTAGGTTTATCTCTTCTTGGGATAAAAACTGTTCATCCATGGTTAGCCTTTACTCTTTAACCAGGCTTTTATAATCCTAGCCACCTTTTGGGGTTCTTCCTTTGCCAACTTGGAGATGGCTTCTATACTTGCCACTTCTTTCGCTTTTATCCTTAGCTCTTCAATTCC
>JAEMPM010000141.1:9782-19045 GCA_022759285.1 Thermocrinis sp. | reverse complement strand
TAATCTTTATCAGAGGCTCTTGAGTATATACCTCTTTTTTGCTAACTTCGTAGTTGGTTATCGTTTCGCTCTTTTCTGAAGTTAATGGTCCTGCACCCTGCACTGCACCTGTACCTGGTGGAACGTTGGCGCCCGTACCCGGTACTCCTCCAACAACCGCCCCAAAGGTTCTCTCCTTTTTCTTCTGCTGACTAACTATGGCTATCATGTCCGGGTTGTAGATCTCTTCTTTTTGTTCCCTCTTGGTAAAGTCTATGTCCGCTGAGACTTTTACCTTAACGGTGCCCGCGCCTAAGGCTTCTTCCAAGGTCTTTTGGATCTTCCTTTCAAGGTTCTTCTCAAACTCCGCCTTTAGCTTAAGCTCTTTATCCTTTAAAATCTCATCCTCTTCAATCAATGCGGTAAGGTCCCGCCCTTTGTCATCCACCACAACCACATTCTTTGGGCTCAGTCTTGGGACGCTCAGGGCAACTAAGTTCCTTATTGCCTTTACTTGCTCAGGTGACAGCTCGTGTCCGGGTTTTAACCTTATTAAAACACTGGCAGTGGGTTCCTCCTCCTCCCTTAAGAATATAGACTTTTCTGGCATACCAATGTTTACCTTTGCGTAATCAACCCCTTCAATTCTCATTATAGTTTTTGCCAACTCTCCCTCCACCGCCCGCTTGAAATTTACCTGATTTTGAAAGTCTGAAGCACCAAAATGTTCTTTATCAAAGACTTCATAGCCTACTATGCCTTTGCTTGGAATTCCTTTGGCAGCAAGTTTTAGCCTCAGGTCTCTTGCCTTGTCTTCTGGCACAAGAATGGTGGAACCATCTTGGCTCAGTTTGTATTTAATGCCTTCTTTATCCAACTCAGAAAGGACTGCGTTTAGATCCTCACTGCTTAATCCTCCGTAGAGGACCACATAGTTGGGCCTTCCCGCGTAGAAGAGGAGTAAAGAAAGTAGTGTCAAAACCGTAAGGGGCACGCCAATAACAAGAGCCTTTTGGAAAGTGCTAAGGGAGAGGAACTTTTCCTTCAGCTGGTTCAGAGTTTCCTGCCAAGCCATAGCTTAAACTTGCATCCTGTTTAACTCTTGGAAAGCTTCCACCAGTTTGTTCCTCACCTGAATGAGCAGGTTCAGGGCAATGCCAGCCTTTTCAAACTCAACCACCATCTGATGCAGGGGTATGTCCGCACCTTTTAGCACCGCATCCTTTATGGCTTCAGCCTTCTGCTGTTCCTGATTGACCCAGTGAATGAATTTGGAAAGTTCGTCCAGAAAGCTAGGGGAGCTTGCCTTTGCCCTTTCTCTCTCTGAGCTGATAGTAAGGTTTATAGGCATTATCTCCATAGCTCTAAGGTCCTCTGGGCTATTTCCTTTGTGGCGGAAAAGGCGTTTAGATTTGCCTCATAACTTCTAACTGCAGTTATCATGTCCACCATTTCCTTTACAAGCTCCACGTTGGGCTTTTGTACATAACCTTCTTGGTTTGCCCTTGGGTTTGTTGGGTCGTAAACCAATCTAAAGGGTTCGTTGGATTGTCTGATTTCCACCACCCTTACGGGTACCTCCCCCTTGGATAGATTTTGGGGATCCTCAAGGGCTTGAAGAACGACCTCCAACTTTCTGAAGGGTTCCCCGTTTGCCCTGTAAGATTCGTAGTTTGCCAAGTTGGAAGCTATCACGTTCATCCTCACCCTTTGGGCATACATACCGCTGGCAGATATATTAAAGGCGCGGAAAAGGTCGTTCATTGCCTACCCTCCTTTATTATGTTGTTTAGTTCATCCACACTGCCTTTTATCATCCTCATGTATGTTTCGTAAGCGAGCCTATTTTGGGTGAGCTTTGCCATCTCCTCCTCAAGGCTAACATTGTTAAAATCGTTACCTACGAGCCTTCTTTGGACCTCTATCACCCTAAAGCTCTCTCCACTGTTTGGATTTATATGTTTTTCCCTCGTGATCTTTAGCTTGCCTACGCTTTCTTCCTCCATAACCACGTCCTTTGCCTTGTAGTTAGGTGTGTCCGCGTTGGCTATGTTGCTCAGGATTACCTTATGCCTTTTCCATGCAAAGTTTATATATGGCAGGACTTTATCGATGCTTCTAAAAATATCCATATCATTCCCCCCAAAGGTCTACTATAAGCCTACCTAATATATTATCTGTTTTTTCAGCTTTTTTGACAACCCACTGGAGGGTTTCCTTATCTTTGGTTAAACTGCTCAACTTTGCCAGCTTAAGGGCGGTAAGCCAATATAGATTATCCTCTTCACCCGATTTCTCCAAATAGCCTTTGTAAAATTCCTTAGCCTTTGTAAAGTTTTCCAGCGAGTAGTAATAATCCCCAAGCTCAAGAAGTGCGGTAGGTATGTATCCCTTCAATCTCTGGGATTTTTCTAAATCCTTGGTTTGCAGAGCTGTCTCAAGAAGCTTTTTGTTATCGGAGAAAAAGCCTAAGAGAAATAGTGACTCAGTGTGATCCTCCCCAGTAAGCTGGTCCTTGACTTTGTTCAAAAGCTCCACCCCTTCCTTTTCTTTGTCTGTTAGCAAAAATTCCTGCGCCCTTAGAAAGCTCTTTGTAGGTTCTTCAACCATATCCAAAAGCCTCACATAATCCAGTTTGCCCCTATAAAGGGAACCCCTAAGCAGTGCGGAGGCGTCAAAGAGGGTCAGGAAGTTCCTGTCATTTACCTTGTATAGGGATTCAATAAACTCAAAATCCTTATCTTCATAAGGGTTTAGCCTCTTGTATTGAGTCTCCAAGCTTTTATAAAAAGGTTCCATGTTTATTTTTATGTCCTCCACCGTTAGATAACTCTCCCTTGAGACCTTTGCCCTTTTCAAAAGCTCCACGTCCATAGGCTTTTTGTCCTTTACAGAGTAATAATAGACACCCAGTACAGAGGGCAATCCGTAGCTTTTGGCGTAATCAATCCAGGCTATTTTCAAGAGTAACGGTTTGTACCAACTGAGTTTATACTTATCAATGAAGTCCTCATAAAACCAAAGTTGTGATAGTGCAAGCCTTAAGGTCAGGTTGGTTAGGGGATTCCTATCTTTCATAAGCTCTTGCAATCTTTCCATAGCCTCAGAGTAGTTTTTGTTGTCCAGGTTTATAAAGAGCAGGAAATAGTTGCTTTTGTCTGCATACCTTTTGTATAAGTCCTTCCTTCGTAGTAGCTCAAAGTAAAAGAGGCTATTTCTCCAGTCCTGAAGTATGTAATAGGACAGGGCTAACCTGTATAAGAAATGAGGGTCCTCTTCCAAGTTTTTGTTCTGTGCCCTTGCCTGTGTCAGCTCATGTAAGGCTTCCTTAAACTTACCCTGGTTGTAAAAGTAATATCCCCTTATGAGGGAGAGCATGGAGGGGTCAACACCCTCTTCCGATGCCCTAAGGTTCTCTAAAAGTTCTATGTTTCTTGTGCCTCCTTCCAAGGCGTCCGCATACAAAAACTTCACCAAATACTTTTTCTGATTGCTGTTTTTGTATAGACCGATGTAGACCTCCTTAGCTTTGGAGTACTCTTCCAAAAGTAGATATATGTCCCCCAGAAATTCTCTTTGAAGGTCCACATAGTTTGCCTTTTTAAAGTAGTAGGGATACATGTTCAAAAAGGCTATTGCGGAGAGAAGACCCTCTTTGTCAGCCTTTGAGTAGGCAAGAAGGGCGTACGCCCTTCCAAGCCAAAGATAAGCAAGTTCTCCATAATAACCGTTTCTATCCAAGTTAAAGGCATTTGTTAGATCCCTTATTGCATCTTCATAGTTGCGATTTTCCAAGTTTATGGAGCCACTGTAAAACTTTCTTTTGGCTAAAGCGCTGTTTTCAGAAAGCCTTTCTTGAGAAAAGGAAAGCAGTAAGCTAAAAACGACCAATAGCAGTTTAGCCCACAGGTACCGATAACCTTTCCAGCCAACTCTTTCTGTAGCTGTCAAAGTTACCCTCCTCTATTGCCCTTCTTGCACCCTCCATAAGCCTATGGTAGAAGTGGAGATTGTGGATGGTGTTTAAAATGTAGGCGGAGATCTCTTCTGCGTGGAAAAGGTGTCTCAGGTAAGCCCGGGAGAAGTTCTGGCAGGTATAACAGTCGCACTCTGGGTCCGGTGGAGAAAAGTCCTTTTTGTAAATTTCCTTTCTTATGTTCAGCTTTCCTTGGGAGGTGAATAGGGTCCCCGTGCGTGCCATACGGGTAGGTGCTACGCAGTCAAACATATCAACGCCCACCCCTATTGCCATTAAAAGATCTTCGGGCATACCTACTCCCATTAAGTAGCGTGGCTTTTCCCAAGGAAGCTCCTCGCAAACCAACTGTGCCATCTCTATCATAATCTCTTTTGGCTCTCCTACCGACAGACCTCCTATAGCATACCCAAAAAGGTCTCTTTCCATAGTCCTCAATGCGGATTCTCTCCTCAGGTCCTCAAAGAAAGCACCTTGAACTATACCAAAGAGCACCTGATCCTCTCTCGTCTTTGCCTTTATGGACCTGTCAAGCCACCTCAGCGTCCTTTCTAAGGCGGACTTGGCATAGGCATAGGTGGTAGGATACTCCACACACTCATCCAAGGGCATGATTATGTCCGAGCCAAATACTTCCTGAGCCTTTATCACAAACTCGGGTGTGAAAAAGTGGGTGTCTCCCGCCAGATGGTCTCTAAAGTACACGCCATCCTCTTCCACCTTCACCTTGGACCTTCCATCCTTTAGCCGATCCCTGGCGAGAGAAAAGACCTGAAAACCTCCACTGTCTGTAAGGATGGGTTTTTTCCAGCCTATGAAGTTATGCAATCCTCCCGCGCTCTCTATCACTTCAAGTCCGGGGCGGAGGTAAAGGTGGTAGGTGTTTCCCAAGATTATCTGAGTGCCAATATCTTCCAAAAGCTTGTGGATCATGGCCTTCACGGTTCCCTGAGTACCCACGGGCATAAATACAGGCGTTTCTATAACTCCATGAGGTGTGTAAAGCCTTCCCCTCCTTGCCTTTCCGTCCGCCTTTAAAACCTCAAACTTAAACATCAGAACATTCCGCCGTTTACGTGTATGACCTCCCCAGTTATGTAATCTGCCATAGGAGAGCACAAGAAGGCTACTACACCCGCCACATCCTCAGGTTTTCCGAATCTCTGCAAAGGTATGTTCTTAAGATACTCCTTTTTTAGATCCTCCGAGAGTACTGCGGTCATGTCCGTCTCTATGAACCCGGGTGCGATGGCGTTGACCGTTATGTTTCTGCTTGCCAGCTCCTTTGCCAAGCTCTTGGTAAAGCCCAAAAGGGCAGACTTGGTAGCAGAATAATTGACCTGACCCACATTACCCATAAAGCCCACCACGGAGGAGATGTTTATGATCCGACCCCAGCGTTTTTTCAGCATACCCTTTACCACCAGGGAAGTTAGCAAAAATGTTCCTGTAAGATTTACCTTGATCACCTCCTCCCAGTCTTCCAAGGACATCCTTATAAAGAGCTTGTCCTTTGTAATACCTGCGTTGTTGATGAGAATATCCACAGGACCTACTTCTTTTTCAATCCTTTCATAGGCGGATCTTATAGAATCGGGGTCCGAAAGGTCCATGGCAACACCGATGGCTTTATCTGAGATAGATTTGGCAACCTGCTGAGCCCTCTCCTCATCCCTGCCGGTAATCACCACAAAGGCACCCGCCTTAGCCAAATACTCCGCTATGGCCCTTCCTATGCCTCGAGTGGAGCCAGTAATGAGGGCTTTTTTGTCCGACAGATCTATACAAAGCATGAAAAAATTATAATTCCTTGAGCTCTTCGCGGGTGATGTACTTTTGAATCCTTTCTATACGCAAGCATTTGCCCGAGCTTTCATCTATCTCAGCCAAAATGCCGTTAAAGACCACATCTTCTTTCTCTTCCACCTCAAACCTCTGGGGCAGCCCTGTAAGGAATTTCCTTATCACATCCTCCGACTTCATACCTATGGCAGAATACCAGCATCCAGACATGCCCACGTCGCTAACATAGCCTGTGCCCTTCTTTAGTATGACCTGGTCTGCGGTGGGCACGTGAGTGTGAGTTCCATAAACCAAGCTTGCCCTTCCGTCCACGTATATGCCAAAGGCGGTTTTTTCGGAGGTCGCCTCCGCGTGAAAATCCACCAGGATAATAGGTGTTTGTTCTCTTATCTCCTCGTATATCCTATCAAAGGTTGAAAAAGGGTTTTCTAAGTTTGGGTCCATAAAGACCCTTCCCATAAGGTTTATCACCGCAAACTTTACACCCTTCTTTTCGTAAATGCCATAACCCCTTCCCGGTACTCCCTCTGGGTAGTTTGCAGGTCTCAAAAGGTCGGGTGTATTTATAAGCTCCAAAACTTCCTTTTTGTCCCATATGTGGTTGCCAGAGGTCATCACATCCACACCGATGGCTTTTAACTCTTCATAGACCTTTCTGTTTATGCCAAAACCTCCTGCGGAGTTCTCCGCATTAACCACAAGCACATCAAAAGCACCTGGGTTGGATATAGCATAGTACTTGAGGGCTTTTCTTCCGGGTTTTCCTATTATGTCTCCTACGATCAAGAATTTCATAAGGCTATTATAATGCGGGTGGAGGGAGTTGAACCCTCACGGGCGTAAGCCCACGGGATCCTGAGTCCCGCGCGTCTGCCAATTCCGCCACACCCGCTCTAGTTTGTATTATATTTTATATTAAGCAGGAGGCAAAGATGATTCCGATCGAAAAAAACGGCAATGTGCAAGACGAGTTTATTGAAGAACTAAAGAGAAAAAATGCCACCGTAACGGTCTTTTTAACAAGGGGAAACAGAATAACAGGCAAGATTATTGACCACGACAAATACACGGTGCTTTTGGAAGTGGAAGGAGAACCCAACTTGATTTACAAACACGCCATAAGCACCATAATAGCCGGTGGGTGAATGAAAGCAATACTGGTATTTCTTCTTTCCTCAGAAACAAAAGAAGAGTTTAGAGAGTATTTAGAGGAACTAAAGGAGCTGGTAAGGGCTGTAGGTGGTAAAGCTCTGGGCTACATCTACCAAAGAAGGCACTCTCCGGATCCAAGATATTACATAGGTGCAGGAAAAGCTCAGGAACTAAAGGAAGTTATCAGTGGAACCGGTGCGGACTGCGTAGTCTTTGACAGCTTCCTGTCTCCCTCTCAGGTGGCAAACTTGGAGGAACTTCTAAAGGTGAAGGTCTTTGACAGGGCGGACTTGGTGCTTGAGATCTTCTCAAGAAGGGTAAGGAGCAAGACTGCCAAGCTTCAGGTGGAACTGGCAAGGCTCACCCATGAACTTCCAAGACTTTATGGAAGGGGAAAAGAACTCTCCCGTTTGGGTGGTAAAGTGGGTACAAGGGGTCCCGGTGAGCAAGAAGTTGAGATCAGAAGAAGGGCAATAAAGAGAAAGATAGAGCAGATAAAACAAGAGCTTGAAGAAGTAAAGAGACAAAGAAGGGAGCAGAGGAAACGTAGAGAAAGACCACTTGGAGATACAAAGGTGGTTAAGGTTGCCCTGGTGGGCTACACCAACGTAGGGAAATCCAGTCTAATGCAGGCTTTGACGGGAAGGGAGACCTACATACAAGACATGCCCTTTGCCACTTTAGACACAAAAACCTCTGCCAAATTTCTTTTCCCAGACATCAAAATACTCATTACAGACACAGTAGGGTTCATAAGAAAACTACCTCCAGAGCTTATAGAATCCTTTAAGGCAACCTTGGAGGAAGTTCAAGAGGCAGACATACTTTTGCATGTGATAGACATCTCGGATCCAAAGTGGTTGGAAAAGGTCAAAGTGGTGCAGGGTATTCTCAGAGAGCTCTCTGCAGATGACAAGCCAACCATATACGTCTTTAACAAGGCGGACAAGGTGGTAAGCAAAGAGGAGGACATAAAGTTTTTGACGGAGCCTGCCTTTTTAGATGGTAGGTCTGTGGTGATCTCCAGCAAGCTTGGGTGGGGGCTTGGAGAACTTTTAAAGGCAATAAGGGAAAAGGTGGAAGAACTGGCGGGAGCGAGCATATGAACTTAGTGATTTTAGGTGCTCAGTGGGGCGATGAAGGAAAGGGAAAGGTAGTCGCTTTGCTTTCGGAAAATTACGAGGTGGTAGTTCGCTACCAAGGGGGTAGCAACGCAGGACACACGGTAGTCATAAACGGAGAAAAGTACATCCTGCATCTACTTCCCACGGGCATACTGCACCCTCACACGGTGGGCATAATAGCCCAAGGTATGGTGGTTGATTTGGAGCTATTGGTAAAGGAGATCAAAGATATAGAGAGTAAGGGGCTAAGGATAAGAGACAGGCTCTTTATAAGCGATAGGGCACATCTAGTGCTTCCTTATCACAAGATTCTGGATTCTCTTTTGGAGAGAAAGGGGAAAATAGGCACCACTCTAAGGGGCATAGGTCCTGCTTACATGCTAAAGTACGCAAGGAAGGGCATAAGGGTCTGCGACCTTTGGGACAAGGATCGCTTTTACTCTTTGGTGAAGGACAACTTGGAGTTTGTGGAAGAGCTCTGTAAGAAGGTCTACTGTGAGAACTTTGAACTAAAGATAGAAGAGGTAGTAGATCGAAGCCTTGAAAACTTTGAGGAGGTCAAAGATTGCGTAATAGACACATCCAAGTATCTCCTTGAAAAGCGAGAGGGTATCCTCTTTGAAGGTGCTCAGGGAACCCTTTTGGATGTGGATATTGGAACGTACCCTTACGTGACATCCTCTAACTCCTCCGCTTTGGGGCTCTCTGCGGGAACGGGACTACCACCAAAGTTTTTCTCCAACGCCAAATTCTACGGAGTTTCCAAGGCTTACACCACAAGGGTGGGAGAGGGTCCCTTTCCCACTGAGCTGAAGGACTCCACAGGGGAACTGTTGAGGGAGAGAGGTGGTGAGTACGGTTCCACAACCGGAAGACCGAGAAGGTGTGGCTGGTTGGACTTAGTAGCCCTAAAGCATGCAGTCAGGTTAAACGGCTTAGATGGCATAATCCTTACAAAGCTGGATGTTTTGGATACCTTTGATGAGATAAAGGTATGCGTTGCGTACCAGCTGGAGGATAGAATAATAGAAAACTTCCCTGCCAGCCTTACACTTTTGGAAAAGGTAAAGCCTGTGTACAAAAGCTTTGAAGGCTGGAAGGAAAGCACATACGGTGCAGTGGATAGAAGGCAAATTCCAAAAAAGGCTTGGGATTACATAAACTTTATCCAAGAGTACGTGGGTGTGCCGGTGGTCATGCTATCCACAAGTCCAGAAAAGGATAAGTAC
>JAEMPM010000141.1:0-9682 GCA_022759285.1 Thermocrinis sp. | reverse complement strand
TGATTTGAATAAAAAAAGTATCCAAGAAATCCTTGAATTTCTTGTGGAAGAAGAGGATCGTTTGGATAGATTTTTGGCAAGGTCTTATCCTGACTTTTCAAGGAGCTATCTGCAGAAGCTAATAGAGGAAGGATACGTTTTGGTGGAGAACCAAGTTATCACGAAACCCTCAAAAAGGCTAAAGCCGGGGGAAAAAGTTTTACTCTTGGTGCCAGAGCCCGAGCCTTTGGAGATCCCTCCCGAAAACATTCCCATAAGGATAGTCTATGAGGATGCCCATCTTTTGGTGGTTGTCAAGCCCTGTGGTATGGTTGTGCATCCTTCACCCGGTTATACTACTGGAACCCTTGTGAACGCCCTTCTCTATCATGTAAAAGACCTCTCCTCCATTGGTGGTGTAGAAAGGCCCGGGATAGTCCATAGGTTGGACAAGGATACTATGGGACTTATGGTGGTGGCAAAGAGCGACCAAGTGCACAGAAGTTTGGCGGAGCAGTTCAAAGAGAGAAAAGTCTTTAAGCTTTACAGGGCAATAGTCCACGGGATAGTAAGCTGGGAACACAAAGTTGTGGAAAGTAGCATAGGAAGGCATCCTATAGACAGAAAAAAATTTGCGATAGTGGAGGGCGGAAAGTATGCCAAGAGTGAATTTTTCGTGAAGGAAAGGTTTCCCAAACATAATGCCACACTTCTTGAGGTGAGGCTCCACACAGGAAGAACTCACCAAATCAGAGTACATGTTTCTGCCCTTGGGCATCCTATACTGGGAGACAGAACCTACGGTTTTAAACCGGCAAGCGTCTCAAAGGAAATCCTTGAGTTGATGGGAAACTGCCATATGCTTCTGAGCTACAAACTTGGCTTTTTCCATCCAGTAGATAATAAATGGCTTGAGTTTGAAGTGGAGGATGTAGAGCCTTTCAGTAAGGTACTCAACTACTTAAGAGCTTCTTAAAGAGTGTCCTGAGGCGGTTTATACTACCCTCTCCACCCAGCTCAGCCTTTAGCCTTGCAAAGGCTTCTTTTTGCCTTTGAACGTCTATGTTGAGGGCCACAGATACAAGCTCTTGCCACGGTCTTTGAACCATCTCTGGAATCACACCATCTTTTAGTATTAAGTTAGTTAGGGTTATGTAGGGAACCTTTGCCAACCTTTTACCCACCCAATAGGTAATGGGATTAACCCGATAGAAAACAACATGGGGAACTTCCAAAAGGCTGAGCTCCAGCTCTGCAGTCCCGCTTGCCACAAGCCCAAACTTGGCATAAAAGGAAAGGTTGTAGTTTGGCTTTTCTAAGTCCAAGGGGGTAAAAACCTTCACAGGCAAACCTTTAAAAAGCTGTTCCAACTTTCTTCTGAAGGGTTCAAAGGTGGGAATAACTGCAGGCAGTTTGGTTTTTTCATACAGGGCTTTGTAAGCCCTTTTGATGTATTCGCCGTGATTTTTTATCTCACTCCAACGACTACCGGGCAAGATCACCAAATAATCTTCCCACTCCACCAAACCCTTTACCTTTTCCTCTGGCAGTGTAGGTTTGGCTAAATCGGTGAGGGGATGTCCCACAAACAGGGCTTCTTTTCCGTACTTTTTGTAAAACTCCACCTCAAAAGGTAGGATAACCACAAGGTAGTCCGCTAACTTTGAGATCACCTCCGCCCTACTTTCCTTCCAAGCCCAAACTTGAGGGGATATGAAGTATATGACCTTCTTTACTTTGTCCCTTATTCTTTTCAGGAGAGGAATGTTAAAGGCGGGTGCATCGCAGAGGATAAAAACATCCATATCCCTTGCAAGGCTCTCTATCTTGGAGTAAAGCCTTAAAACCTTTGGAATTTTGGGAATAGCTTCCCATATGCCTACTACGGAGATGTCTTCGTACCTTGCAATGCTTTTAAAACCAAGGGCTTCTAAGTTTTCATCGGTTAAGCCAAAAAATTCCACTGAGTTAAAGTCTTTGAATATAGCCTGGAGGTAGTTGCTGGCAGACCTATCCGCTACAGAAACAAAAACTTTCATTTACCCTTTAAAAAGACCTTAAAACTGCCATCTGGTTCCATTTCCACTTTGCCCACCACACCGTCCATCCCCACAAAAAAGGCGTAGCTTATCTCCACCCTCCCGGAACTCCTAACGCTAACATAACGCTCTGCGGTGTAATTTTGCGTTGAGTTTCTAAAGGTTGCTTTCAGATAAGCACCATCGTGGTGCTCCATAACTTCCACAAAGGAAACTTCCACGTAGTTATTGTCTTCTACGCACTCTTTCCAAAGGGAAGAGAGCAGGCCACCGGAGAGACTTACGCTTACACCAAAGTCAAGATCCTTCTCTTTTACTTTCTTTAAAAGATTCTGCAGTTCCTCCTCAAGAACCTTCCCTATCCTTTGGACCTTCTCAAGGGCCTGCTCTCTGTAACTCTCCTCTACGGGCATAAACCTATTGTACTAAAGCCTTCTTTGGAGGTGGTGGCAGGAATGGTTCAAGTCCCTGTTCCTGAGCCCATCTTTGAGCCATCTCATATGCTGCCTTTGCAGTGTCCAAATTCTTTTGTATAAGCTCTAATTTCTTTTTGAACTTCCTTTCCACCGCAGAGTCCAAAGCTGCAGTTCCACCAGATGCCACAAACTTCTTAAGGAACCTGGATTTTATACCTTCCTCTATGGCTTCCATGCTCACCACACCTACGGCACCAAAGAAGGCTCCAATCATAGCCATGTTGGTGGCAAGCTCAGTACCCGCTATGTCTATGGCAAACTTGGTGGCATTGAAGTTCAAAACTTTTACCTCCAAGCTCTTCAGATACTCTTTGTCCTCTTCAGTGAGAAGGTCCTCCTCTGAGTTTATGATGATCAAACCGTTTCTTTTTATACCAGAGTAGAAGGGGATGGTGTAGGATTTACCCATGGTGATCACCTGCGGATGAAAGACCATGATAATGTCTGGATAGACTACCTCTCCTCTATCAAAGATGGGCTCTATGCCAATACGGGCGTAGCTTTCGGCAGGTGCCATCCTCTTTTCCGCACCGAAGAAGGGATTTGAGATCGCATAGTATCCTTCATAGTCTGCTGCGGTGGCTATTATATGGGCGGCGGTAACCGCACCCTGACCGCCCAAAGCAGGCATCCGTATGTTTAATCTTTTTCTCATCATAACAATCCCTCCTCTTTTTTGCGGTTTATAACCTCCTGGGCTTCTGGGGTTGCATACTCAAAGAAGGCGAACCTTTCTTTGTCCCTTGCCCTTAATTCTTCCAAGCCGTCGTCGGTGTTCAAACCTATCTCAAGTATGCAAGGAGTATAAAGGTGTATGTAAGTGGGTCCCACTTCCCTTGCTACATATATGGCCTTTTTGACTACCTGCTCTACCCTCTTAGGAGAAGATATAGTTAGCCTTGCCACGTAGTGGCAACCAGCGTCTATTGCCAACTGCCACATTGGAACCTTTTCAAACTGCTTGCCCTTGGGTGCCATCTTAAAGACATGCCCTTTGACGGTAGAACCGCTCTCCTGACCTCCTGTGTTTGCATAAACCTCATTGTCAAAGCATATAGTGGTGATCTTTTCCTGTCTGAAGAAGGACTGCAGTGTACAGTCAAGACCTATGTCTACAGTAGCACCGTCGCCAGCAATAACTACAACATCCTTTACCTTTTCTGGAAATCTCCACTCAAGGACCCTCTTTATACCGCTTGCCACTGCGTTTTGGTTTCCAAAGAGAGAATGAACAGTATGGAGAGCTATCTGTGGGAACACCAAGGAGCTGCAACCGGTGGAATTGACGATTATAGTGTCCTCGGGGTTTGGAAGGGATGCAAGGATATACCTAAAAGCCATTGCCTCAGGACAACCTGCACACAGGGAGTGCTGCTCTAACAGTTCCTTGGCGTAAGGTAGGTCCATAACACCCCTTTTGGGGTTTCCCCAGGTCGCCTTCTCTTCAAGGTCTATTACTTCTCTTGGAACAAATTCTCTAAGTGCTTCGTTTACCTGATAGATCTTATATGACATGCTTTACCTCCTTTCCAAGTATTTTTAAGACTTCTTTAACTATTACTTCAGGCGGCATTGTCATACCGCCTGCTACCCTTGGGGTTCCAATTATATCCGCGTTGGAACGTTTGTAAAGATACCTTCTGACCTCTCTTTCAAGCCATCCAACCACGTTGAACTCGGGCACAAAGATTATCTTGGCGTTCTTTGTAGCGTTTACTAGCTCCTCAACAGGGAAAGGTCTTATGGTCTTTAGCTTTACCACCTTTGCCTTTATTCCTTCATCCTCAAGAAGTCTTACTGCCTCCTTGGACTGAGCTGCGGCGGTTCCACAGGCAACAAACACAATTTCTGCCTCCGGATCTCCAAACTCCTCTATGAGACCTCTGAGGTAGTGCTTTGCGTAAGGTCTGGACCTTTCTATGGCAGCTCTTACTTCAAACTGCCAGCTGGTATGGGTGGCGTAAGAGACATAGTTGGATTTCATAATAAAGGGGTCTCTGAGGAACCTTCCAGGAGGAACTTCTGCGTCTATGACTGGCATTGGAGCCTTGTATGGATCATAGGGAGGCAAAGCTATATCATCTGGAGGTAACATCACTGCTTCTCTTGTGTGGGAAACAAAAAAGCCGTCCACTACGGTGATGAGTGGTACATGGACTTCGGGCTTTTCTGCTACTACAAAGCCCGCTATGATCATATCAAAGAGGTCTTGAGCGTTTTCTGCATACCAGATCATGCATCCTGTATCCAGAAGGAAAGCAACCTCCAAGTTGTCAGGCTGTATAGTAAGTGGAGAGTTTATACCCCTTACCATCAAAATCAACTGAATAGGAAGCCTGCTACCAGCCCACATGGGGAAGTTTTCTACTGCCCTGAGGGTTCCTGGTCCGGAGGTAGTAGTTATGCACCTTGCCCCAGCCATAGCACATCCTGCTATCTCAGACATAACGCCAAACTCAGACTCACCCCTGAAATAAACACCTACATAGCCCTCTACCCACAGTTCACCAATCAGGTGCGCCGCCTCAGATTGGGGAGTTATGGGATAAGAAACAGATGCGTCCACAGAGGACCTTTTGACTGCCTCTTTGACCACTTCTGAACCGGTCATAAAATGCTTGGTCCTCGGGGCTTCAAAAAGCAAATAGTCGGGTGAGACCACCCTTTGGCCTGCTCTGTTGTATATAACCTTCTCTGTAGGGGCTTGTGCCATATTGTACCTCCTTTCCTAAAAAATTTAAGCTAAATGTATTTTAAGAGCGGATTTTTATTATGATTTTACTCAGCTTTGTTTAGATAGCTGAGCAGGACTTGGTAATGATAGTTTATTAAAAGCATCTGCTTGTGGGCAGTTTTCTTATCGGTATGAATGTCTGGGTGATATTTTTTGATCATCTGCCTGTAGCGCTTTTTTAATTCTTGCAGATTCAACTCTTTGATACCGAAGAATTCCATAGATTCTCTAACCTTTGCAGGGTACCTGTGTGGATTGAGGCAGAACCTCCAGTAAGTATTTATGTATAACTTGATCACTGATCTCTTCCTTACCACATATCTCGGATAATATTCTAATAGGTCCCACAAAGGGAAATATTTCAGTAATTTTCGCTTCGCATAGTCTTCAAACCAAACTTTCAGAAAAAGCTCTTCATCTCCTTTGAAATCTTCGTATAGCTTGTAAAACATAGCTTGGAAAAGATCCATCCTCTTGTCAAAGATGTAGTCAAAGACCTTAGCATAAAAGCCCTTCATACCGATTCCGCTATGCGGTCAAACTCAAGGATGCTTATTAGGGTTCCGTCTACATATGCTACATTTCTAACAAATTTGCTATACATCCCCACCATTGGATTTGGCTCAAGGCTCTCTTCATTTAGTCTGATAACACCGTAAACCTCATCCACCAACACCCCCGCCTTTCCCCTCGGGCTCTCTAATATTATGATCCTCTCCTCCTTTTTGGTAGTTTTCAGGTTCAGAATGGACTTTAGGTCCAAAACGGGTATTAGCTCACCACGGACGTTGATTATACCCTTTATAAGAGGTGAAGAGAAGGGAACGGGAACAGGCTCAACGCTCCTTAGTACCTCAAGCACCTCCTTTAGAGGCAATCCAAAAAGCTCACCCTCCACATAAAAACCCAGCAGTTCTATTATTTTGACAGCAGTCTTTTGAACATCCTTATCTTTTTTTGGTATTGCTAAGTCCGCCATGGTTAAAACACCCCAACAAATCTTCTAACTAAACCTACAGGGTCTAATATTAGCACTATGGAACCATCTCCCGTTATGGTTGCCCCAGATATGCCCTCCACATCTCCAAAGAATTTACCCAAGGGCTTTATAACCACCTCTTCATCTCCAAGCATGTCCTCCACTGCCATAGCAACTCTTCTGTTCCCAATCATCACCACGATCACAAAGCCTACCTTTTGAGTTTGTATTCCTAACACCTCTCCAAGATTTATCAGTGGGATGGTATTTCCTCTGAGGATTAGCACCTCTTCGCCCGATACAAGGGCTATCTGAGCTTCATCGCCGCTTACGATTTCAAGGACTGAATGTATTGGAATGGCAAAGAGCCTGCCACCCAGGCTAACCAGCAGAGATTTTATGATTCCGATGGTGAGCGGAAAGCTCATGATCACCTTGGTGCCTCTTCCTTTCTCGCTAAACAGGTCCACCGTGCCTCTGAACCTCATAACCACATCCATAACCACATCCATCCCCACGCCTCTGCCGGATACTTCAGAAACCCTGTCCGCGGTGGAAAAGCCCGGACTGAAAACCAAGGAAAGGATCTCCTTTTCTGTCATCTTCTCAAGCCGATCCTTAGTAACTAGACCCTTTTCTATTGCCTTCGCCTTTACCTTTTCTACGTCTATACCCCTTCCGTCATCCTCTACGGAGATAAAGACCCTGTCTCCCTGATAGTAAGCCTTAAGCTTTATTCGCCCAGCCCTTGGCTTTCCAAGCCTTTCCCTTTCGTCGGGAGGTTCAATACCATGGTCCACCGCGTTCCTAATTAGATGTATGAGCGGTTCCTCTAACTTCTCTATGAGGGATTTATCCATCTCCGTGTCTTCGCCTTCAGTTATTAGCTCCACCTCCTTACCCAGCATCCTTGAAAGATCCCTTGCCACCCTTGGAAACTTTTGGAAGAGCTTTTTAACCGGTTGCATACGGGTCTTCATGACAGCCAATTGAAGGTCCCCCACAACCCGATCTATGGAGGACACAACCGCCTCCAACTCCTCGGATTTTTTTGACAGTCCTTCCTCTGCCATAGACTGGGAGAGCCTTAAAAGTCTGTTTCTTTCTAAGACAAGCTCTCCCACTAAGTTCATAAGATTTTCAATCTTTTGAACATCTATCCTAAGGACCCTTTCTCCCTCTTCCTCTCTCTTCTTCTCCTCCTTTGGCTTTACCTCTTTTTTCTCTTCCCTCTTTTCCTCCTCAACCTTTTCTTTCTTTTCCTCCTTCGTAACCACTTCCAGGGCTTCTTCACCCAAGAGCCCTTCCTTTGCGTATTCAAGCATAAGCTTGTTTGCTTCTTCTTCCACCTCCTCCTCTATCTTGGCGGGTGCCTTTTCTGCGTAGATTTCCCTCTCAAGGGCGGATATAAGCTCCTTGGGTCTCTTGTTTGGTGGCAAAAGCACAAGCTCCTCTAATATGTCCTCCACGGGCCTTCCTTTAAGATGGGAGAGTCCGAACTCATCCAAAAGTTCCTCGATGGACTTTTCCTCTTTCTTGGTCTGAACCTTCCCTCCCGCAGATATCGCTTTTAGACTTTCACACAACTCTTGGTCTAAACTGCACTCTTCATCTCTGAGGTAGCATTCTAAGGCATACTTTAGAAAATCTACACTTTTTAGAAGAAGGTCGTTGATCTCTGGCGTAAGCTCTAACTCCCCAGAACGAAGCTTTCCGAGCACTTCCTCCGCCAAGTGGGCTGTTTCCACAATCACATTCAGACCCAGAAAGCCCGCACCGCCCTTTATGGTATGCATACTTCTGAAGGCAGAGTTTATAAGCTCTTTGTCCTTTGGATTTTTTTCAAGCTCTAAAAGCTTTTGCTCAAGGTTTTCGAGATGTTCCTTAGCCTCAACTACATACTCTTCAAATATCTCTCTTAGCTCATCCGGGATCATGTTTTATCCCCCAACTTATCTATCAATTCTAGCATGTCCTTTGCGTTAAACTTTACCAAGAAGGCGTCTGCACCAACCGTGAAAGCTTTTGTTCTGTTTGCCTCATCGGAGAGGGTAGTGTTGACAATCACAGGCAAGTGCATGAGCCCTGGCGTTTCCTTTATTTTTTTTGTAAGGGTAAGTCCATCCATTTGTGGCATTTCTATGTCCGTAAAGACCAGGTCTATGTATTCTTTTATATTCTTTTTTTCCTTGCTTGCCTTTTCTAAAAGCTCCATCAACTTGTTCCACGCGCTTTCTCCGTCCTCGCATTCTATTACGGTATGCCCTGCGCTTTCAAGGATGTCCTTTATTATCTTCCTTGCTACTGCGGAATCTTCCGCAACCAGTATTTTGTAATGCTTTCTTTCTTTCTTTGCGATCTTTTCTACCTCTTCAAGCTCGAAGACCTTTAAAAGACCAAGGTCATGAACTATACCCTCAAGGTCAAGAATAAGAGTAGTTCCCTCCTCCGTATCCACTATGCCAGTTATTCTGCCTTTTAGCAGTTGATTCAGTCCTTCTGGCGCCTTCCTTATATCTTGCCAAGAGACCCTTATGATCCTTTTGGCATCGTGCACAATTATTCCCACATGCTCCCTAAGAAACTCAAGGTGCAATAGATACTTTTTCCTCTGGGGAGGTTCATCTATACCCATCCACTTGGCAAGGCTTATTACTGGGATCATCTCTCCCCTCACCTCTGCCAAGCCCTCTACTGCAGGTGGCATATTGGGTAGCCTTGTGATAGTGGGCATTTTTAAAACTTCTCTGACCTTTGCCACGTTGGCACCCAGGATCCACTCATAAAGACCGGTAGGCCTATCCTCATAGATCCTAAAGCTAACAAGCTCAAGCTCGTTTGACCCAGTTCTAAGTATCTCTGGCAGGGTGTAGTTGTCCATTTCACTCCTCCCTTAAACGCCTCACTTCCTCCTCAATGACTTTTATAATATCCCTAAGTTCGGCTACCACCTTGTTGGTATTCTCCGCCAACTTTCTAAACTCCGCAGCCACCACCGAAAAGCCTTTTCCCATTTCTCCGACTCTTGCTGCCTCTATGACCGCGTTCAGAGCCAAAAGGTTTGTTTGCTTTGACGCCTTGGTCAAATCTTCGGAAAGCTCCTTTAGCCTTTCCAACTCAGCCTGCAACTTTTCAAGGCTCTCTGTCTTCATGGCCTACCTCCTTCAATAACTCATCCAAGCATACCAAATCTTTGTTTGAAATTATGGTTAGCCTTCTCTTGTGCCTCTTTTAGATTGCCAAGCCTTTTGTTGATGATTTCAAGTATAGCTTTTGCATCGTCCGAGAGACGTTCTATCTCTTTTGTGCCTGTTAACATAGCCTCCACGACGTTTGCCATATTTCTGATTTTGTCCCTTATTTCCCCCAAGTTCTTGTTTATGTCCTTTGCTGCTTCCATGGACTTTTTGGCAAGCTTTCTGACCTCGTCCGCCACCACCGCAAAGCCTCTACCGTGCTCTCCCGCCCTTGCCGC
>JAEMPM010000090.1 GCA_022759285.1 Thermocrinis sp. | reverse complement strand
AAAGGTGTGGTTTTCATAGAAAAATTATACTCCAGAGTACAAAAGATAAAATCGTTGGGAGAGAGTAGGCAAGGGTGTGTAGCTCAGGTGATCACAAGTTGGGTTTTCTCGGCTCAAAAGGTTTAATTTTGCAAGCGGATGGAGAAAGGATATTACCTTGCTTACTTACTTGTATGCCCATGCAGTAAGCTACAGTTTCTAGGGAAATGTCAAAGGTCAGCTATGTGTTTGATTTTCCAGTCAATGTAT
Source organism: Thermocrinis sp. (assembly GCA_022759285.1). Lineage (GTDB taxonomy): Bacteria > Aquificota > Aquificia > Aquificales > Aquificaceae > Thermocrinis. Next base: position 20,647 of record JAEMPM010000090.1, on the reverse strand, counting down.
TAAAATAATATTAAAGTAATACCTAAAGTATTAACTAGGAGGTCTGAATCATGAGAAAAGGTCTCTTGCTTTTGCCTTTTAGTGTGGCACTAGCTCAGCCTGTTATAGAGCCCAACTTTGCAGATAAGGTGTTTCCTTACATTACCTACGGGGAAGTTTGGAAAGGCACTCCAGCAATGTCGAAGGATGTAGCCATTCCTAATGTGCTAATTGTTTACGGTTCAAAAGAAGACCCAGAGGTTGTAGCTCAAGCGGGTAAGATTGCCTTTTACCTGGGGCAGTGGGTGGAAGACATCGGCTTTGGTGTAGAAGAGGTAAAACAGTCCAAAATACCACCACTACTGGTAAGCGACACCCAACTAAAAAATCTTCAGTGGAAAAACATCATAGTGGTTGGCACCAAAAACAGTGTGGTAAAAGAACTGAAACTGACCTTTAAAAAGCCCACCATAAAGATGGTGGAAAAGGATGGAAAAAAGATTTTGGTGGTAGGTGGAGCCAACAAGGAACAAACTATAGAGGCTGCCAAATACCTTGCGGATGATACGCTAAACTCCAAAGCAGCTGCTTACAAAACCTTCTTCTCCTTTGTGGCATTGAGGGGATACATAGAAAAGGGTGAGTTTGACGCTGCCCTAAGGCTTGTTAGGAGCCCTGTGGGAATCTCTGCCTGTGGTAAAAAAATGTCTTTGGCTGCACCTATGGTAGCCCAATGGCCCGATGATATAAAGGCAGTGGTTAAAAAGAGAAACACCATTCTATACCACGAACTTCCAAAGGCTTTGGAGGAAAGAAACAAAGAAAAGGCTGTTGCCCTTTGGAAGGAAGCAATGCTAACCTGCTATCAATGCCATCAAGGTATAGGCATACCTCAGGTAAGAAAGTTCAAACCAGTGGCCGAGATCCACTCAAAACATCAAAGGATCGCAGAAAGCTTTGGTCTGCTTCAATTGTCTAACGGTCAAAAGTCCTGTACAGCCTGCCATACAGGACAAACACAAATCAGAGGATATTAGTGAAAAGGGTTATCCTCCTCTCCCTTCTCTTTCCCTTCCTTCTTGTTTTTTTGTGTGTTAGGTTAGCCTTTACAGAGTTTTTTGTGGAGTTGAACTACAGATTTGGGAATCTGCCACCGGACCAGTGGGGCATGAGCTATGAAGAAAGGTTAAGCATTGCCAAGCTGGGGCTAAAGTCTGTGCTATCCGACGAAGGAATGCAAGAGTTTATCAATTCTGGACTTTTTAGAGAAAAGGAAATAAAGCATATGCAGGATGTAAAAGATCTTCTTTCGGTGATCTTTAGGGTTCTCTACATTGGAGGTCCTCTCTGGCTGATTCTCTTTTTTAGCCTAAAGGACAAAAGGAAAATGGGCCTTACGCTCCTTTTTGGTGCAACTCTTACAGAGATTTTAGTGATCTTTGTTTTTATTTTCTCTCTTTTGAACTACGACTTACTTTTTGAGGCTTTTCACAACTTCTTTTTTTGACCCATACTCTTGGCGCTTTTTAGATCAAGACATGCTACTTAGGGTCTATCCTATGAAGTTTTGGTATAACGCCACTCTTTGGGTAAGTGTCTTTGCTCTTATTTTAAATTCCTTTTTCCAAGGTCTTGGGTTTATACTTTGGAGAAGTACTTCTTGAGCTTTTCCTCCAAAGGTTCTGGCTTTCCAAGGTAATAACCCTGTGCGTAGTCTATGCCTAAATCTTTAACCACTTCCAAGACCTCCTCATTTTCTACAAACTCTGCAATGGTTTTAATTCCCATCTTCTTTGCTACGCTCACTATTCCCTCAATGAAAATCCTGTCTGTAGGCGAATTGGGAATGGTTTTTATAAATTCTCCCTCAATCTTTAAAAAGTCCACGGGTAAGTATTTGAGATAGTAAAAGGAGGAATACCCTGAGCCAAAATCATCTATGGCAAAGCGAAAACCCTCATCCTTCATCTTCCTAACAAAGCGCACAACCCACATAATATCTTCAATAGCTTTTCTTTCTGTGATCTCAAAGATAATATTGGTAGTAGGGACGGAATACTTATTCGCGAGAGCTATGATTTTTTCCATAAACTTTTCTGTGAGGTTATCCGGCTCCAGGTTAATAAATATGAAAAGAGGAAACTTGTTTTCAAAAAGTTTATAGTTTTCAAAGACCTTCTCTATAAGTAAAAGGTCAAGCTTTTTCATGGCACCCATCTTCTCCGCCACACTCGCAAATTCCCCCGCACTCAAAAATCCCCCGTTAGACTTTATCCTCATAAGCGCCTCAAATCCAAAGAGAGACATATCCCTTAGATCTATGATCTCCTGATAAAAGGGCACGACGGAGGATTTTTCCAAGCTTTCCATGATGGACCTTTCCATTTCCTTTACCACACAGAATTTATGAGGAAATTCTTCTGAACTTAGGATTATGCCCTTACCTTTCCTTTTTGCTTCCCTCATTAAGTATTCCGCGTAGGTTATAAGCTCCTCCTCTGTGGTGCCATCCTGAGGATAGGATACTACAACCGCACTTACACTTAAAGGAATTTCTTTATCCTCTATTTTTACAGGCTCTGAAGAAAGTATGTTTATAAGTCTTTCTGCTATCGCCTGTGCTGTATCCCTTGAAATGTATGGCAGGAGAATTGCAAATTCGTCTCCCCCAAACCTCGCTAGGATATCCATTTTCCTAAAGAGGTTCCTTTTTAACCTCTCGCTGAGCTCTTTTAGAACCATGTCCGCGGTCTGATATCCATATATATCGTTTATAAGCTTGAAGTCGTCTATGTCTATGAGAACTATAGAGAATACAGAATTACTCTTTGAGCTCATTTCTATGCTATCTCTAACATACCTTTCAAAGGTTTTCCTGTTATACAGCATAGTAAGTGGGTCATACTCGGAGAGGACCTTAACGTTCAGTTGAGCACTTTCCAGATCTTCTATAACCTTCATCAACTTTACTATATGGAACAGTTGATTGGAAAGGGTCTTGAAGAAAACAAGATCATCCTTATCAAAAGGTTCATTCAACCTAACACCTACCACTCCTACTTTATACTGACCATACTCAAACTTGGCAAAGCAGAAGTTATCTTTCGTCCCCAAGGTATTTGGCTCTGCTTGAACCTCCGCAAGGAGCAACTCTGCTTTTTCTTCTGTAAAGTTTTTTATAAACAGAGAAGAGAGAATGAGCCTTCCTTCTTTTTCTGCGTTTGGGTCAAACATATAAAAGAAGCTACCATCCATAGGCAGAATATCATCCAGTCTATCCAACACTTTCTTTGAAAAGGCGTCTATGTTGTTATACGCTTGAACGACGTATTCGGAGGTTTCAAGCATAGTGTATAGCTTTTTAGCCTCCTTTTCCTTTTCTTTTAAAAGCTCATCAAAATTCTTATGCTGTAGGAAATACAGAAGGAGACAGTTTTTTATTCTTTTTATGTGGATATTTATTAGAGGGTTCTCTAAATCTGCAGAAGATCTGTAGAGTATCAAATATCCCTCTCTAACATTAAAGTACCTACCATCTTCCAAAATGCCCATTCTTTCTTCCAAAACCCTGTTCCAATCTTCGGGTGGTTTTAGATCTTCCTCCCTTTCCTTTAGACCATAAAAGTAAGCCTTTTGCTTCTTTGTGCGGAGGTCGTATATGCATAATCTCTCTATAAGATTCTTTTCAAAGATATTACCCAATGCAACCTTCAACACACCATTCTCCCACTTGGGCACAGCCTTCGCAAGAGAATCCGAAAAAGCATTTGAATGTGTAGCAATTTCTTTAGCAACATCTACAATCTCTATCTTAACAATGCCATAGGCAACGAACAAATTAGCCAGAGCCTTATAAAAGGGAGCCGCTATCCAAATTATGTCTCTAAAGTGGGTGTAAAAAATGGGAAGGGTACAGCCAATGCTGTAAAAGAACATGCCTAACGCAATATACTTGCTTGTCTTCTCACCGTAGACTTTTTTCTTTAATATAAAGTAACCAAGCAAGAGGCTCCAAAGAGTAAGTCCAGCCCAAAGCACATCATAAATGGTGGTTGAACCCACCCCCTCTATGTAAGTTTTGGGAAGCAAAGGATAATAAAATACTATGAAGAAAGATATTGCCAAAGATGAAAGTAGCAAAGCGGGGAATTTAAGGTAGGGAAACCTAACGTTTTTATGAAACATTCCAAGGGTTATGCCAAGTAATGTGTATGCTACAAAGGTAATGTATAACCAAGAGAGCTTATCCCTATGATTTGGTGTTATGAAGTAAGGAAAGGACGCAGAGGAGAATATATAAAAGATCTGAGGAATTAAAGCAGGAGCGAGGAACAGGGCGGTATAGTAAAACTTGCTTTTAAGGAAGGACCTACCCACCAAAAGGACAAAAAGCATAGTGCCCGCAAACAGAAAGAAGCTGGAAACGCGAATTATGGCAATAATGTAGGAAAAGGTAGTTGGACTTATGACCACAAAGTCATGTATGAAGAGGAGAAAAACCGCAGATAACAGCCCTAACGCTAATAAAAACTTCTCTCTATAACCCATAGTCCACGCTTACCATCTCCGGCTTGTCCTTTATTAATTTTATTATGGACTCTGCCACCCTTTCTGGTGGCTTTAGGGTAAGAGGATTCTCCTGCGGATAAGCCTTTGCCCTCATCTGGGTTCTGGTGGCACCGGGGTTAAAGGCATACACCTTTATTCCCCTTGGCTTTAGTTCCTCCGCCAAGAGTAGAGAAAAGCCTTCCACTCCAAACTTTGAAACTGCATAGGCACCCCAGTAGGGTGCGGCTCTTTTACCTACTCCAGAGGATAGGTTTATTATCACTCCTCCACTTTTCATATAGGGCAAGGCGTACTTGGTGATGTAAAAGATGCCATTTAGATTGACCCTTATGACTTCCTCCCAGACCTCCTCGGGATACTTTTCTATGGGCAATCTCTCCCCCAATATGCTGGCATTGTTGATCAAAAGGTCAAAGTCTCCGAGCTTTTCCCTACAAAATTCCACGAAAGCTTTGGCAGAATTTCTATCTCCCACATCGCAGACTTTCACGTATAAATTTTCCCGCTCTTTTAGTTCTTCTTTAAGTTTTTTTACTCCTTCCTCCGTCCTTCCGCAGGTGCAAACATTCCATCCTTCCTTTAAAAAGCGTTCCACCACCGCCCTGCCAATTCCCCTTGTTCCTCCGGTTATGACAAGGTTTGGCATATAATAAATATATGGAAATAGAAATCTTTGAAGGTCTAACCTTTGATGATGTCCTTTTGGTGCCCCAGTATTCAGAAGTTCTGCCTCACGAGGTAGATGTTTCCACCTGGCTAACCAAGAAGATAAAGCTAAACATACCCATAATCTCCGCTGCGATGGATACAGTTACAGAATCAAGGATGGCAATAGCTTTGGCGAGGGAAGGAGGAATAGGTATTATTCACCGAAACATGACTATAGAGGAGCAGGCAAAAGAGGTGGAAAGGGTTAAAAAGTCCGAGAGCGGTATGATCATGAATCCCGTTACCGTAACTCCGGACACTACCGTAAAGACCGCCTTGGAGATAATGGAAAGATACAGGATCTCTGGAGTGCCCGTAGTCTCCGATGGCAACAAACTGGTGGGCATACTTACCAACAGGGACCTCAGGTTCATAAAGCCCACCGATTACCACAAGCCCGTCTCTGAGTTTATGACCAAAGAAAACCTCATAGTGGCAAAGGAAAGGATCACCTTGGAAGAAGCAACGGAGATTTTACAAAAACACAAAATAGAAAAGCTTCCCATCGTGGATAAAGAGGGAAAACTGGTGGGGCTCATAACCCTAAAGGACATAGTAAAGAGGCAAAAGTACCCAAACGCATGCAAGGATGAGTTTGGAAGGCTCCGTGTGGGGGCTGCGGTTGGTACAGGTGCGGATACAAAGGACCGAGTTTCCGCCCTTGTCTCTGCGGGTGTGGATGTGATCGTGGTGGATACCGCCCACGGGCATTCAAAGAGGGTTCTACAAACGGTGGAGATGATAAAGTCTGAATATCCACAGGTGGATGTAATTGCAGGCAATGTGGCAACGGGAGAGGCAGTTGAAGACCTCATAAAGGCAGGTGCGGACGCGGTCAAGGTGGGAGTAGGACCAGGTTCTATATGTACCACCAGAGTCGTCGCCGGCGTGGGCGTTCCACAGATAACTGCCATAATGCTTGCTTATAAAGCGGCAAAGAAGTATGGAATTCCCGTCATCGCAGACGGTGGCATAAGATATTCGGGAGACATTGTAAAAGCCTTGGCGGTAGGTGCCAGTGCGGTAATGCTTGGAGGACTGCTTGCGGGCACAGAAGAAGCTCCGGGCGAGGTCATATACTATCAGGGCAGGGCATACAAAGCCTACAGAGGCATGGGCTCCTTGGGGGCTATGATGAGTAGGATGGCTGCGGACAGATACGGACAGGAAAAGATGGAAAAGTTCGTGCCAGAGGGTATAGAGGGAAGGGTTCCATACAGAGGAAGGCTTTCGGATGTGATATTCCAACTGGTGGGAGGTTTGAGGTCCGGTATGGGCTATCTGGGTGCAAGGAACATAGAAGAGCTAAGGAAAAAAGCAAAGCTGGTACGTATCACTTGGGCAGGATACAAAGAATCCCATGTGCACGACGTGATAATCACCAAAGAAGCACCAAACTATTGGGTAGATTGATGGTATAATATACTACTCACAGGTTATTCAAAAGGAGGTAATTGGTATGGCTCTTCCAAAGGAAGTTAAAGAAAGGATTATACAAGAGTACAGGAGGCACGAAAAAGATACGGGCTCTCCGGAGGTGCAGATAGCCATACTTACTGAGAAAATCAAGAGGCTAACGGAGCACCTCAAGAAACACAAAAAGGACATACACTCAAGGAGAGGACTCATTGCTATGATCCATGCAAGGAGAAGGCATTTGGAGTACCTCAGAGAAAAGGATTACCAAAAGTACTTGGAGGTAGTCAATAAGCTTGGTTTGAAGGTTAAGTGATGGAGAGGATAGAGGCTAAACTTGGAGACAGAGACCCAATAATTATAGAAACAGGTCATTACGCTAAGCTATCAGACGGTGCGGTAGTAGTCCGGCAGGGGGATACGGCGGTTTTGGTAACAGCGGTTATGTCCGAGAACCCTATTCAAAACATTGACTTTGTCCCCCTTACGGTAGACTACAGGGAGCAATCCTCCGCCTGGGGTAAAATTCCCGGAGGTTTCATAAAGAGGGAGGGCAAGCCCACAGACAGGGAGATCTTGGTCTCTCGGGTTATAGACCGCCCTATAAGACCACTACTGCCTGAGGGCTTTAATTACGAGGTGGTGATCACAGCCCTCACCCTTTCTGCAGATGACAAGTATGACCCCGATGTACTGGCTATAACAGGTGCCAGTGCTGCATTGCATATCTCTCGTATTCCCTTTGATGGTCCCATTGTGGGGCTAAGAGTCTGCAGGGTGGACGGCAAATTCGTGGCAAATCCCACCTACGAAGAAAGGCAAAGAGCGGACCTGGATATTATTATGGCCTGTTCTGAATCTGCCATTGTAATGGTGGAGGGCGGTGCCAAAGAGGTGGATGAGGAGACCTTTATGGATGCCCTCTACTTTGGGCAGTCCTCTGCCTTGGAGCTTTTGAGGGCTCAGGAAGAACTCAGGCAGAGAATAGGCGTTCCAAAGGTACAGTTTGAGGGGCTTGAGCTTCCCGCAGAGTGGCAAAAGCTTTTAGAGGAGCAATGCACAGAGAGGATCAAAGAATCCCTGAAAATTCAAGATAAAAGGGAAAGAAAGAGCCTACAGGCAAAAATTTTGGAAGAGTTCATAGCCAACAATCAAGTTCCCCAAGAGCTTGTCTTTAAGGTGGGCTACCACTACAAGAAGCTCATCAGCAAGCTCATGAGGGAAATGGTTCTAACGGAAGGCAGAAGGATCGATGGTAGAGGTCCCAAGGACATAAGACCCATCACCATAGAGGTTCATCCCTTTGAAAGACCCCATGGCAGTGCCATATTCACAAGGGGTCAAACTCAAGCCTTTGCCACTGTTACACTAGGCTCTCCTGAGGAAGCCCAGTTGGTGGAGACCATATACGAAGGAGAGACCTTCAAAAGGTTCATGCTTCACTATAACTTCCCACCATTTTCCACTGGAGAAGCCAAACCTTGGGGACCTCCTCGTAGGAGGGAAATAGGGCACGGCGCTCTGGCAGAGAGGGCTTTAGAGCCTCTGATACCTCCTCAAGAGGAGTTTCCTTACATAATACGGGTGGTTTCTAACATACTGGAATCCAACGGTTCTACTTCAATGGCTACCGTCTGTGCAGGTTCTTTGGCACTCTTCGATGCGGGCGTTCCCATGAAAAAGCATGTGGCTGGCATAGCTATGGGACTAATAATGGAAGGGGAACGCTACGTGATCCTCTCGGACATCTTGGGAGATGAGGACCAGCTGGGAGACATGGACTTTAAGGTGGCGGGTACGAAGGATGGTATAACCAGCGTACAGATGGACATCAAAATAAAAGGTCTAACAAGAGAGATTATGAGAGCCGCCCTTATGCAGGCAAGGGAGGGAAGGCTCTACATCTTGGAAAAGATGTACTCCGCAATTCCGGAGCCAAGAAAAGAGGTATCTCCATACGCACCAAAGATAGAGATCATAACCATACCAGAAGACAAGGCTTTGACAGTCATCGGTCCTGGTGGCAGGAATGTCAGGGAGTGGAGGGAAAAGCTTGGTGTTTCCGTTTGGGTCCACGAGGGAGGAAGGACCTCTCTTACCAGCATGGACCGAGAAGCCATAGAAAAGGTAAAAGCCATCATAATGAAGCTGTTGGAAGATGTGGAGGTGGGTAAGGTTTATGAAGGAAAGATAGTCAGGGTAGAACCCTACGGTGTCTTTGTGGAGATTATGGAAGGAAAAACCGGAATGCTCCATGTTTCTAAGATGGCGGAAAGGGTTAAGGATGTAAGGGCCAAGTTCAAGGTAGGGGATACCATAAAGGTAAAGGTGCTTGACATAGATGAAAGAGGAAGACCAAATCTAACAACGATCGGTATAGACTAGCCGGCGTAGCTCAGCGGCAGAGCGAGGCACTCGTAATGCCTAGGCCGTGGGTTCAAATCCCACCGCCGGCTTAGGAAAGGGGAGAGAATGCTCAGGGTAAAAATAAAAAGGTTTCCGCACGCAGAAGGTTTAGAACTGCCATTTTATGCAACGCCAGGTTCTGTAGGTATGGACCTTTTATACGCAGGCTATGAAGATGTGGTACTAAAGCCCTTTGAAAGGAAACTCCTTCCCACCGGCATAGCCATAGAACTGCCCGAAGGTTACGAAGCCCAAGTGCGTCCCAGAAGCGGGCTTGCCATGAGACACGGCATAACCATCCTGAACGCTCCAGGCACCATAGACAGCGACTACAGAGGGGAGATAAAGGTCATTCTTATAAACTTGGGCAACGAAAATTTTGTCATCCGTAGGGGATACCGTATCGCCCAGTTGGTGGTTGCCCCGGTGGTTAGAGTACAGTGGGAAGAGGTTGAGGAGCTTACAGAGAGCCTTAGGGGTCCCAACGGTTTTGGTTCAACAGGAACATAGATAAATGGAAATTCATTATGTCTTTCTTTACCTTGCCATAATCCTTTTCAGTGCACGAATAGTAGGGGACACCTTTGCAAAGCTTGGCCTTCCCGCGGTGCTTGGTGAGATACTGGTGGGTGTTTTGCTTGGTAAAAGCGCCCTCGGGCTTATAGAGGTAAACGAAATCATAAAGGTCCTTGCGGAGCTTGGAGTGATCCTATTGCTCTTTCAGGTGGGTTTGGAAGCGGACATACATCAGTTAAAAAAGGTGGGTATAAAAGCCTTCATTGTTGCTTCTGTAGGTGCCTTTACACCAATGCTCCTTGGCTTTTTGGCGGGTTATTATCTCTTGAAGCTTCCCTTTTTAACCTCCCTCTTTTTAGGGGGAACCTTGACTGCTACAAGCATAGGAATAACGGTAGGAGTTTTGGAAAACTTGGGAAAGATGAAGGAAAGGTTTGCCCAAATAGTTTTGGGTGCGGCAGTCCTTGATGACATCTTTGGTGTGATCATCTTGGCGGGGCTCTACGAACTTGCCAAGGAAGGGCAGGTACATGTTGATGCCCTGCTATTGCTTGTTCTTTATATAGGTTCCTTCTTTATCTTTTCTCCCATACTGGCACAGATTTTGGCGAAGTTTATACAGCTTCTTTCAAAAAAGCTGGGCACTATGGATTTTGTGCCCCCGGCGGTGCTCTCAATGGTCCTCTTCTTTGCCTTTTTAGCCCACACGGTAGGCTCTCCCGAAATACTTGGTGCCTTCACCGCAGGTCTTGCCCTCTCAAGGCGTTTTGCAATTCCCTTTGCCCTGTTTTTGAAAACCGACGAAAGAATTGCAGAAAAGATAGAGCGTTCTATACTGCCTTTAGTTTGGGTGCTAACTCCTATATTCTTTGTCCATGTAGGACTGCAACTGAACTTAAAAGCTATTAACTTTACCTCTGCAAAGTTTTGGACTTTGGCATTGCTTTTAACCTTTGCCGCAGTGGTAGGAAAAGCAATCTCAGGATTTTTTGTTAGAGTGCCACTCAAGGAAAAGCTCTTGATTGGTTTTTCTATGCTACCACGGGGTGAGGTAGGTCTCATCTTTGCGGAGTTTGGGAGGCAGACAAAGATTTACGACGATACCCTTTATGCGGTGGTGATCTTTGTGGTAGCAATAACCACTTTGATCTCTCCAATAGCCCTTAAAATATTAGTACTAACCAGGAATTGAGCTATGGTGGTTAGTAGGTTTGCACCAAGCCCTACAGGTTATTTACACCTTGGCAACGCAAGGACTGCCATCTTCAGCTACCTATTTGCAAGACATCATGGAGGAAAGTTTATCCTACGCATAGAGGACACGGACAGGGAAAGGTCATCCAAAGAGTTTGAGGAGATGCTCCTTAGGGATTTAGAGTGGCTTGGCATAGAGTGGGATGAGTTTTACAGACAGTCCGAAAGGTTTGATATATACAGAGAGTACGTCCAAAAGCTAATTGAATCCGGATGGGCTTATCCTTGCATATGCACACCGGAGGAGCTGGAGGAGGAAAGGAAAAAGGCAGAGGAAAAGGGCATTCCCTACAGATACTCTGGCAAATGTAGGCATCTGAGCCTTGAGGATGTTAAAGGCAAAGGAATACCCTACACCATAAGGTTTAGGGTTCCAGAGGGAGAGGTGATCACCTTTGAGGACCTTATAAAAGGACCTATATCCATAAGCACGGATGACTTTGGAGACTTTGTGATCGTCAGGAGTGATGGAAGCCCGGTCTATAACTTTGTGGTGGTGGTGGATGATGCCCTGATGGGCGTTAGCCATGTGATAAGGGGGGAAGACCACATTCCAAACACACCCAAGCAAATACTCATATACCGTGCTCTGGGCTTTGAAGTTCCCAAGTTTGCCCACCTGCCCGTTATCCTTGGACCAGACAGAAGCAAGCTCTCCAAAAGGCACGGTGCAGTCTCCGTAAGAAACTACCGAGAGGAGGGCTTTTTGCCGCAGGCTATGTTTAACTACCTTTGCCTTTTGGGATGGTCTCCACCAGAGGAAGGAAGGGAGATCTACTCAAAGGAGGAACTGATTAAGCTCTTTGACCTAAAGGATGTTAACGAATCTCCTGCTGTTTTTGACGCCCAAAAGCTAAGGTGGATGAACGGAGTGTATATAAGAGAAGTTCTAAGCCTTGAGGAGCTTGCAAAGGAGCTCACTCCTTTCCTTGAGAAAGCAGGATATTCCTTTGACAAAGACTATCTTTTAAAGGTTCTGCAGAGAGCTAGGGATGCCTTTGAGACCCTCTCTGAAGCGGTGGATAGACTAAAACCCTTCTTTGTGGATGATGTGGAATATTCAGAGCAAGCAAAGGAAGTTTTAGAAAACCAAACTGCTATGCAGGTTCTGGAGTATGTGCTTTTAAAGTTGGAGGGAGAGGAACTGAGCGGACAGAAGATCAAAGAGATCGCCAAGATGGCCCAGAAGGAGCTTGGAATAAAGCCCAAGGAATTTTGGCATACATTGAGGGCAGCTCTAACGGGAGAGTTGGAGGGTGTTGGAGTGGACGTACTCTGCGATGTTTTACCAAAGGATAGGTTTGTAAAAAGGGTAGAAAGGGCATTGAAGAGCTTTCATTAGTTCCTCATTGGGTAGGCACTTGGATAACTATAAACTCTGCCCTCCTGTTGGTTAACCTACCTATAGGCGTAGTGTTCTCTGCGATGTATTTTTCCTTTCCAAAGCCCACCACCTGTATTCTGTCAGGTTTTATGCCTTCCTTTACCAAAAAGTTTTTAACAGCCATAGCCCTCTTCAATGCAAGCTTTTGGTTGTATGCCTTGGTGCCTATATCATCCGTGTAGCCTTCAATCCTTAGGTTTATGTTGGGATTTTCCTTTAGTACCTTTGCCACCTCTTTAAGTAGCGGTATGTATTCTTTCTTTATGTCTGCCTTATTAAAGTCAAAGTGTATCCTTGCATGCACCATAAGGGGTTCTTTTGCTTTTGCGGGTTCCTGCGGTTCTGCTGACTTTTGAACAACGGACTCTTTAGGTTCTGCTTGGGCAGCGGGAAGTTCTACTTTACCCGTATAACAAACCAAGGATTGCTTTTTTGCCACTTCCACCTTCTCCTTAGCAAGCAAATAGTTGGAAAGGAAACTATCGTACAAAGACTGTACAAGAGATGCTTTAGGTCTTTCTTTTGAAAGCTCATGGACTAAACCTTCATAGTAGGCTTCTGCGCTAGCCAACTCTTTGGGTGCACAACTGAAAGCCTTTTCTTCCCTTATTTTTTGCAAGTTAGCATAGATAGCTTTTAGGTCTATAGTAGGCTTTTCTCTATTAGAGGGTGGTTCAGGTTCCGAAGGTTTGTCTAACTCTGCCGAACCTTCTATGGACTTAGGTAGTTCAGGCTCCGAAAGTTTGTCTAGCTCCGCTGAACCTTCTATAGACTTAGAGGCAGAGTTCATACTCTTTATAGCAAAAATCTTTGAACTAATGTCCTCCATTTCGCTGGCGAATAGAACAGAAATGTTCCTGTAAGCCCTTGCCTTTTCAAAGTGGTATGGAGACTTTTCCCTTCCTCCTGCCTTATAAGCTACTTCTATCAACCTTTGGGATTCTGCAAGACCTTCAGATACTCTAAAATCCATCTGCTGTGCATATGCACTAAACATTATTGCCACAGTCAGAACCTTTAAAATCGTAATATTTTTCATCTTACTCCTCCCTATTTTAAGTAGCTATTATAAATCCTCACTATTAAAATATTACTTGTTCATGAAAAACTTTTACGCAAATCTTTTTGCCTTTTTGTTGCTGTGGGTAGCCTCCGTGGGAATTGTCCTTTACAAGCCTGTAAATCTTGGGCTGGACCTAAGGGGTGGTGTATCTATACTGCTCCAACCGAATATCTCCTACGCCTTGGAACAGGAATATCAAAGGCTAAGCAAAGATTTATACGATAAACTGAGGGAGGAGAGAGTTCCCGTGCTTGATGTTTCGGCAAGCAAAGAGGGTATAAAGGTAGAGCTTCTGGAGGACGCTAAAATAGAGCAGGTGATCCAAAAGCATTTCCCACGCCTTGAGATAAAGGAAAGGAACAAAGGTTATGTCTTGCTTGCCCTAAAGGAGCAGGAGATATCTGCCCTAAGGGAAGGAATCATAAGCCAAACCATTGAAGTTCTGAGGAAAAGAATAGATGAACTGGGAGTGGTTCAACCGGTTATTACCAAGGTGGGGCAGGATAGGGTTCTGGTAGAACTACCGGGTATTTTAGATTTGGAGAGGGCGAAGTCTGTTATAGGGAAAACTGCCCTCTTGGAGCTAAAGCTTGTAGTTGATATAGGCAGTAAGGACGCCCTTGAAAAAAAACTAACACCAGATTTGGAGCTACTTCCTTCAAAGGACAATACCCAGTGGTTTTTGGTGGAAAAAACAGCGGTTATAACAGGAGCAGACCTAAAGACAGCTTACACCTCTCAGGATGAGTTTGGAAGACCTGCGGTGACCTTTGAGCTAACAGACGAAGGAGCAAAGAGGTTTGGAGAAGTTACAGAAAAAAACATAGGCAGAGCCCTTGCCATAGTATTGGATAAAAAGGTAATTTCCGCACCGGTTATAAGAAGCAAAATAACCAGCAGAGGGCAGATAACGGGGCAATTTACCTTGGATGAAGCTAAGGAGCTTGCCATTGTGCTCAGGGCTGGTGCTCTTCCCACAAAAGTTGATTTCTTGCAGGAGAGCGTTATAGGACCAAGTCTTGGTAGGGATGCTATAGAGCAAGGGATAAAGGCTGGTGTCTTTGGCTTTGTACTCTTAGCCCTTTTGCTTATATTCAGATACAAAACTGCAGGCATAACAGCCAACCTTTCTATAATCCTCAACGCTCTTATGCTATGGGCTGGCATGGTTCTTTTGGGTGCCACTTTAACATTGCCCGGGATTGCAGGAATAGTACTGAACATGGGAATAGCAGTAGATTCCAATGTACTGATCTTTGAGAGGATAAAGGAAGAGCTAAGGCTTGGAAACAGCATAAGAAAGGCAATAGAGCTTGGCTACAGAAGAACTTTAAGTGCAGTCTTTGATACCCACATAACACTCTTGGTTGCAGCGCTAATACTCTTTCAGTTTGGCAGTGGTCCAGTAAAGGGCTTTGCCACCACCTTAACCCTCGGAACAATAGCCTCTTTTCTGTCCAATGTGTATTTTGCCAAGTTTCTTCTTGAAGTGTTGTACAAACTAAAGACTTTCAGAATATAAAAATAGTATGCGTTCTACCAAAAGAAAAATAATATTTAGTCTGCTCTTTCTCTCAATCTTGGTTCTTGGCGGAACTGCTGGCTACATGATCATAGAAGGTGCTTCTTTCCTTGATGCTCTATTTATGACGGTTATTACTCTAACAACCATAGGTTACGAGGAACACGTTCCTCTTTCTAAGGCTGGCATGGTTTTTACAATGATACTTGCAATAAGCGGTGTGGGCTTTTTCTTTTACAGCTTTTCCATAATTGGGGATATAATTGCAACATCCACATTGGAGATTTTTTCGGGAAAGAAGATGGAAGGACAGATAGCCAAGTTAAAAGACCATTGTATTCTGTGTGGTTTTGGAAGGGTTGGCAAGCATGTTTATGAATTTCTAAGTACTGAACTACCAGTGGTAGTTATAGAAAAGGATCCTGAAAAAATAGAAGAACTCCAGAGCAAGAATATTCTGCACATCCAAGGGGACGCAACCTTAGAGGAAATCCTCCTTAAAGCAGGCATAAAAAGGGCTAAATACCTTGTGACTACCCTTGGAGAGGATGCCATCAACCTTTATGTGGTTATAACCGCCAGAGGTTTAAATCCTGATATATACATAGTAAGTAGGGCAAACGAGCACGGTGTGGAGAAAAAGCTTTATCAGGTTGGTGCAAACAGAGTCTTTTCCATCTATTATACGGGTGCGCGGAAGATCGCCCTGTCTGTCTTAAAACCAAACGTGGTAGATTTCATAGATGTGGCCTATCCGGAAGTACTCTCGGACTTGGAAATAGAGGAGGTTAAGGTCTCAGAGACATCCAGCTTGGTAGGGAAAACCATAGAGCAAAGTCAGATAAGACCAAAGTTAAACGTAGTAATTCTTGCCATAAAGAGAAAAACTGGAGAGATGCTGTTCAACCCAGGACCCTCTACCCTAATTCAGGATGGGGACATACTTATCGTGTTTGGTGAAAGGAGAAAACTGGACCTGCTAAACGATGTGGTAGGTGGCAAGTTAGCCATATAAGGGTTAAAATTAACTCTGTGCTGGAGTTAAGAGAAAGGGACAGACTTGAGAGCCTGTTTTTAGAAGTTCTGGAGGATCAAAGCAAAAGGGAATTACTGCTTTATTTACTTTGCTACATCCAGCTTGTAAAAAAGGAGGGGAATTTTTTAATTGGCTTGGATCAGTTCTTGGGTTGTGCCTACAGAAGCTTCAGGACAAGTAGAAACCAATGGAAGGATATCTTGGTGGAGCTAAACCTCCTTAAGATCACTGACATATACGGGAATGCGTACGTGGGGAAGGATATTTACAAGCTACAGGAAGATAACCTGCTCTTTGTAAGCCTGTATGAGCAATATTTAGAGGATTTTTACGGGTTTTCAAACAGGGTAGTTAAGTATTGGAATATAGCCCACAAGCTTGGTTACAATAGGCTATGGGACCCTCAAGACGCCATCCACCTAGGTGTTCATATCTTCAACGAAGAGCTTTATGAGGAGTATATGCATTACTCGGAGTTACAGAAAGAAAGGTTCAGGAAGGATGCAGTCTTCTTTGAGGTTCTTGAAAAGGCGATTAAAGGGACAACCATCCAAGATTGTGTCAAATATTGGTGGGAAGCCCTAGAGCTAACAAAGAATCTTCCCGATGTGTATTATGGAGTTGATGTAAAAAAACTTAGAAAGAGCTTGGAGAACAACTGGAGAAGATGTCAAAAAGGAAAAAAGGTGGAAAAGGTCAAGGTGGAGTTTGTAAAGCGAACGAAGGGGAAAGGTTTTTGGGGGTATTTAAAGGACACTATAACAAAGCTTTACAAACGCTTAATGCACAAGGGACCTTGGAACATAACCCTAAAAGAAGAGTGTTTAAGGGAGCGCCCAAGATTGAATGTTTAAGGACATCTCCGACCCGATCTATCAGTTCATAAGGCTCTATCCCAAAGAGTTAAAGATAATTGATAGCTTCGTCTTTCAAAGGCTAAGGTATGTAAAGCAGTTGGGAGTTGCGCACATGGTTTTTCCCTCCGCCCAGCATACTCGCTTTGAACACTCACTTGGGGTTATGAATTTGGCGGGGGAGATGTATGTAAGCCTTGGCTACAAGGATCAAAGGCTTTTTGAGATCGTACGTTTGGCAGGGCTTTTGCACGATGTGGGACATCCACCCTTTTCTCACACCACTGAAGTTCTTTTGGGGGACAAAAGCCACGAACACATAGGAAAAGAGCTTGTTCTCGGAGAGTTGGGAGAGGAGTTAAAAAGCCTTGGCTTTTCTCAAGATGATGTGGAACTTTTAGCACGCCTTGCCTTTAAAGAACCAAAGGATGAGGAGGAAAGGTCCCTTTCCCACATAATAACGGGGGAGCTAGGAGCGGATAGGATGGATTACCTAAGAAGGGATGCGTACTTTTGTGGAACTTCTTATGGTTTTTTTGATTACCGTAGGATTTTGAACCACTTAGAAAGACAAAACGGCAGAAAGTGCGTCAATAAAAGCGCCCTGAGGGCCTTGGAGAGCTTTTTCTTAGGTAGGTTCTTTATGTACGTGCAGGTTTATTTCCACAAGGTGGTACGCATACTCAACATCCACCTTCTGGAGCTTATAAACAGCTACATAGAGAGGGGGCTCTTTTCCAAAGAAGAGTTCCATCAGCTTACAGACGCACACTTTATTGCCCTCGCCCTTAAAGAAAAGGAAAATCCTTTGGTTAGGAGGCTCTTTTTGAGGGAACATTTCAGAGAAGTTTATGAAGGCGAGGACCCAAAGGAGTTTGAACAGGTCAAAAGCTATCTTTTAGAAAGGTTTGATGAGAAGGACATAAGGTTTGACATAGCAGAGAAGAACCTTATAGAAGAGGAGTCCTATATAAGCTACGACACAGAGTTAAAGGAACTCAGGGAAGTATCTCAGATCATGCGAAACCTCCCCAAGGTACGAATATACAGAATATACATAGAGCCAAGGTTAAAAGAGTATGCGATCCAGTATCTTAAAAAGATTGCTTGAAAGCTCAAGGGCATCTACCCTAATATGGGTTTATCTATCGGCTATCGTTGGCATTTTGTCTTTGGTGGGTATGGCAAATGTTTCTTACATTTTGGTATGCCTCTTCTTCCTCTTTGTGGGCCTTTTCATGGATTACAAGCACACCTATCCTATAAGACGACTGTTTCTAAACATCTTTGGCGTGGCAATGGTTCTATACTTTGGCTCTCAACTCAGCCTTGAAAACCTTGTGGGACCTCTTTCAAATCTACTTCTCATTCTCCTTGGCATAAAGTTCCTTGAGGAAAAAAAGCCAAGGGACATGTACCAGATTTTGCTTTTAAGTTTGCTCTGTATATCCTTGGCTACCCTCCACAACCTATCTCTGAGCTTTCTGCTTTTTCTGCTGGTCTTTAGTTTTCTTTCCATTACCTCCCTTGTGTTTATAAACTCTTATAGGCAAAGCCAGAGGGATTACCAGAGGGCGGAGGTGTTCTTTTACTACTCCAAGGTCTCTTTAGTTTTGTTTATCTCTGTTTTGTTGTTTGCCATTCCTTTCTTTGTGGGACTTCCCAGAAGCCAGTTTCCCATTCTGGACCTTTTTGGCAGAAGCGAAGGTCTAAAGACGGGCATAGCAAGGGAAGTTTCCTTGGGAAAGGTGGGAGAAATCCAACAGGACAATACCTTAGCCTTTAGGGTCTATGGACTAAGTCAGGGGCTCAAGGATCCCTACTGGAGGGTTCAGGTCTTTGACACCTACCAAAATGGGCGCTGGGTTAATAACCTGAAGGGAAGACAACCTCTGCCAAAAGGGACAGGAGATGTGCAATACACAGTAGTTTTGGAGCCCCATTACGATGACTACCTACCTGCCTTGGATTACCCCTACAGTTTAAGCTCTTTAGAAGGTATAAAGGCTCAGGTTTTTGTTGCGCCCGGTGGCGTTTTTAGGACTTCCACTTCAATAAACAGACCCATCCGATACACCGCCAGTTCTGTTTTTGAACCCCCAAACTGGGATGAGAACCTTGAGCCTTATCTTGAAGTGCCAAAAGATGTACCGAAGGGCATAAGGAACTTGGCACAAGAACTATCCCGCAACGCGAAAACCGATGAAGAAAAGCTAAAAAGGGTAATTGAGCACTTTTCCAAGGGGTACACTTACTCCCTTAAATTGGAAAAGTTTGAAGGAGATCCCCTTGAATACTTTTTGCTGGTTTCCAAAAAGGGAAACTGTGAATACTACGCTAGCGCTACCGCCCTACTGCTTAGACTTATGGGTGTGCCTGCGAGGGTGGTGGGAGGCTTTAAGGGAGCAATTTGGAACAACTACGGAAACTACTACATCATTACCAACTCTATGGCTCACGTGTGGGTGGAGGCCTACATTAACGGAAAGTGGGTAAGGGTGGATACCACCCCTCCCTACCAGTCCCCAGCCCTTAGACACATATCAACCTTCTCTTTGATAATGGACAGCCTAGTTTCCTTCTGGTATAGCAATGTGGTGGGTTTTTCCGCAGAAAAGCAGATAAGCCTCTTTAGAGCCTTTGGCAAAGGACTAAGATGGAGCGTCAAGAAAGAAAACCTTGTGGTAGTGTTAAAGTATCTATCCTTATACGCCTTGGGCTTGGGTTTGCTTTACTTACCCTTTTACCTCTACAGAAGGTTAAAGAAAACCCCAGAGAACCTCTTCAGAAGGCTACAAGAAACATTAAACTCCAAAGACAGCCCCGAAAGGCTCTTAGAGAAGTTTAAAGGCAAAGAACAGTACAGGTACGTAGAATACATAGTAAGACTATACCAAAGGTATAAATACTCCAACTACAGGGTATATCCCGATGAAGTCAGAGAAGGTTACAGAGTTTTGAAAATTTTAAAGAATATGCTCAATAGTTCCCGTCGCTCCTCACCTTGATGACAGTATGCACATTTCCCCTTGGATTGAAATCTCCTATCACCTCCAAAAACTTAGGCTTTAGGGTTTCGTATAGAGCTTGGTAAATCTCGTTGGTAGCTTGCTCGTGGGATATATACCTGTTTCTGAACTTGTTTAGCCAGAGCTTCAAAGACTTTAGCTCCACTATATACTGGTCTGGGATGTACCTTATCTTTATGGTGGCGTAATCTGGGTAGCCAGAGCGAGGACAAAGGCAAGAAAACTCCGGAAACGTGATCTCTATAAGGTAATCCCTCTCCTTAGAGGGATTTTCCCAAACTTCCAACTGTGCTTGTTCAATTGCCAACTCACCGTATTTTTTCTCCATACTAATAAAATATAGTCCGTGAAGGTTTACAAGCTGAGGCTGTTCTAAAAATCCCTTGTTGGGATCGTCCCCCCAGCCTCTAAGGGAACTAACCCTTCCCTCACCCTGTCCCACGCTCCCTTGCGGGAGGAGAGGAGCACTTTCCTCTCAAGAACAGGGAAGAGGAGGGCTACCTTCAGAACCTGCTGGACAATGGCAAGGATTTTAAAATCCTTCCCGTCTTCAGGGTTCCTTCCATTGGCCCCACAACGGGTATCCGGCAAGCTCTGAAAGCTTTGCATAAGAAAAAGCGTATCACTTTCCGGAAACTTTCCGATAAGGTTTGTATTTTTAGAACAACCTCAGGTTTACAAGCTTGGCAGGAAAATGTCAACTTTTGGCATTCATAGGCTGAGCTGGCTGATGGTTAAGATATGAAACAGTTCTGATACGCTTAGAAATATGGAGACAAGACAAGTAATGTACGCTCATGAACCTGAAAGGTTGACATCCTCGCTGAGAGGATACCTTAACCATGATTATGAACTGTACAAAGCTAAATACTCTGCGAGAGGCAATGTAGGTGTTATATTTATAAAGCATG
>JAEMPM010000109.1:16178-20899 GCA_022759285.1 Thermocrinis sp. | reverse complement strand
GGTAAGGTTGTATCCCATTACGGAGGGCACACTCTCAACTATCAACTGGTGAAAGCTCTATCTGAGTTATAATATTCCTTTCCATCCATGACAAAAGAAGCGAATCTATTAGAAAAGGGTCTTTATTTTTTAACTGCACTCGTTATAAACCTTATCCTTTTTACACTGCTTTCCACCTACCTTTTATTTACGAAGCTTAGCCACGAGGTAAATAAACCCATTACTTTGCTTTTGGAGGAAATGCCCAAAGAGGAGAAGGTAATCTTTGAGAAGAGAACGCAAAGGGCGGAGGGAATTAAAGAAAAGCTTGAAAAGACTAAGGGAGATAAGTCAGTCCCTTCCTTTCCTCCAGCGGCAACCAAAAGTGGGAATATCCCAGTAGCCTCAAAAGAAACCAGCGAGAAGTCTATTCTCTCGGAGATAGAAAGGAAGATCAAAAGCCAAAAAGCGGAAACTACTCAAGGCAAGTCTACTGTTAGTGAGAGTTTTGGTGAGCTCAGCGGAGTGGTTTCAGGAAGTGGAGTGGATCTGGCAAAAAGTGCTACGAGAAAAATATTGTACATTCCTCCCTTTCCCCAGCTTAGGGCTACTGAACTGCCTTCTACCTTTCAGGCTAAGCTCTGGGTGGAGCCTTCGGGTAGAGTTGCTAAGGTTGAGATCCTAAAAAGAAGTGGCGTGCCGGAGATAGACAGTGCTTTAGTGCAGTTTTTAAGAAGTATAAAGTTTGAATCTATAGAAGGTAATATAATACAAACAGGCATTATAACCTTTAGGTTTAAAGGAGGCTGAGGATGATTGGTAAGTTGGTAAGGCTTGAGAGAATCATAAACAGGAAGACAGGTAGAACAATAATAGTACCCATGGACCATGGGGTGAGCTCTGGTCCCATAGAGGGTATAGTGGATATTAAAAAGGCTGTGGAGGATGTAGCGGAAGGGGGTGCGGATGCAGTGGTCCTCCACAAGGGCATGGTAAAGGCAGGACACAGAGGGCGTGGCAAAGACATAGGACTCATAGTGCATCTTTCCGCCTCCACCGACTGGGCTCCCACAAAAAACGACAAGACCTTGGTATGCACTGTAGAGGAAGCCATAAAGCTTGGAGCGGACGGAGTTTCCATACACATAAACATCGGGGCAGACTTAGAAAGGGAGATGCTCAGGGACTTTGGCATAGTCTCCAAAGCTTGTGAAGAGTGGGGTATGCCCCTCTTGGCAATGGTCTATGGCAGGGGAAAGGATATGAACCAATACGATCCAAAGGTAGTTGCTCACTGTGCAAGGCTAGGAGCGGAGCTTGGAGCGGACATAGTGAAGGTTCCATATACAGGTTCTCCAGAAACCTTTGCTCCCGTGGTAGAGGGTTGTCCTGTACCAGTGGTTATTGCGGGTGGTCCCAAGATGAAGACGGAAAGGGAAGTTCTTGAAATGGTCTATGGTGCCCTGCAGGCGGGTGCAAAAGGACTTTCAATTGGTAGAAACGTCTTTCAGGCCAAAAACAGGGTTCAAATGGTAAAAGCTTTGTACAAGCTAGTTCATGAGAACGCCTCCGTGGAGGAAGCGCTTAGCCTGTTGGAAGGAGGTAAATAAATGGGTCTTCTGGAAGGTAAAAGGGCACTTATTATGGGCGTTGCCAACGAAAGGAGCATAGCTTACGGCATAGCTAAAGCCTTTCACAGGGAAGGTGCAGAGCTTGCTTTTACCTATGCCAACGAAAAGCTCAAAAAGAGGGTGGAGGAGGTTGCGAGTGAGTTTGGTTCAAACTTGACTTTTGAGTGCGATGTGTCCAAGGATGAGCATATCAAGGCGTTAAAGGAGTGGCTTGAAAAAAGCTGGGGAAGCCTTGACATAATAGTTCACTCTATAGCGTACGCACCAAAGGAGGAGTTTAAGGGTGGAGTAATAGACACCTCCAGGGAGGGCTTTAAAATTGCAATGGACATATCTGTTTACTCATTAATAGCCATTACACGGGAACTTTTGCCTTTGATGGAAGGAAGAAACGGAAGCATCATAACTCTGTCCTACTACGGAGCGGAGAAGGTGGTGCCACACTACAATGTTATGGGTATAGCAAAGGCTGCCCTAGAATCTACAGTCCGATACTTGGCTTACGATATCGCCAAATACGGACACAGAATAAACGCTATATCTGCAGGACCAATAAAGACACTCGCTGCGTACAGTATTACCGGCTTTCACCTCTTGATGGAACACACAACAAAGGTTAATCCCTTTGGTAGGGCAATAACCATAGAAGAGGTGGGAGATACCGCAGTTTTTCTATGCAGTGATTGGGCAAGGGCTATAACGGGAGAAGTTATCCATGTGGATAATGGCTATCACATTATGGGCGTTTTTGGTAGAGAAGAAGAGATCAAAAAGGAAGTTTTTGGCAAAGATGAATGAAAAAATGGTTTCTTATTCCACTGTTAGCTTTGCCTTTAGTCTTTTTGATATGGTCCTATCTACATCGTGAGCCAAAAACCGCCGTTGCCCAAATAAAGGAAGTTAAAAAGTTTGTGTATGCGTCCGGATATGTGGAGCCCGAGGATTTTGTGCTTGTAAAGTCGGAAGTCTCTGGGGTAGTGGAGGCGGTTTATGTAAAAGAGGGGGACAAGGTAAAGAAAGGTCAGGTGCTTGCAAAGATTTCCGCCCAAGAGCTGGAGAGCTCCATAAAGGACCTTCAGGCAAGACTTAGCTTGGTGGAAGAACGGCTAAAAGAAGATTCTCCTTACCTTAGGTCCTTGAAGGAGAAGGTGGAAGCATCCGAGCTACAACTCAGGCAGGCAGAGAGGGAGTATGAAAGGAGAAAAGATTTAGCTGAGAGAGGACTAATTCCAAAGGAGCAACTTGAAAGCTACAAAACCACCTACGAAATCCACAGCAAGGAGTATGAAGCAAACCTAAGCCAATACAAGGATGCTATAAAAAGTTTGCAAGCAGAGAGCAAAAGCTTAAGGGCACAGATAGAAAGGCTGAACGCCCAGAGAGAAAAGTATCTCATAAAAAGTCCAATTAACGGAGTGGTCCTGTCTAAGTTCGTAAAGGAGGGAAGCTACATAAACAACCTTTCCCAAGAGAATGTTCTCTTTGGTGTAGGAGACCCAAACAAGTTGGAAGTGGTCTTAGAAATAGACGAGGAGTATGTGGGACTGATAAAAGAGGGACAAAGGGTTTTTCTTTCCATTGATGCCTTCCCAGGGCAAACCTTTGAGGGTACCATTTACTCCAAAGAGGGACAGTTGGACAAGACAAGGAAAACCTTGAAGGTGAAAGTCCGGGCAAACCTTCCACCTAACACGCCTGCCTTTGCTACAGTAGAGGGTAAGGCATTGGTGGAAGAAAAGACTGCCCTATTGGTGCCAAAGGAAGCGGTCAAAGACGGAAAGGTGCTGAGATATGAAAGGATTCGTTCAGTGGAGGTGCCAGTTAAGTTAGGCGGAGAGTACGAGGGTTACGTGGAGGTCTTGGAGGGGCTCAGGGAAGGTGATAGAGTAATTTTGCGATGAACCATGTACTCTTTTTGGCACTAAAGCTCCTTTTGGAGAGAAAGCGTCAAACGGTCATATCCGTTTTGGGTGTTAGCATAGGAGTTTCTGCCTTTGTGGTAATGAGTTCTCTGATGTTGGGTTTTCAGTCTTACTTTATCCAACAGGTCATAGACTTGGAGCCTCACATAAAGATAAAACCTAAGGAACAGTCGGAGGATCGCCTAAGGCAGGATTTTTCTGTGGTTCTTGGGGCAAAACCAAAGGAGGAGGAAAAAATTCTAGGCTGGAGGGAACTGATGCAGAGCTTAGACAAGCATCCAGAGGTGGTAGGCTCTGCACCGAGGCTGGTGAGTAGGGGCATTGTTCAATACGGCACCAAAGAAAAGCCCGTAGATTTGTTTGGCATAGATCCAACAAGGGAGCCCAAGGCATCCGTAATAGAGAGGTTCTTGGTGCATAAAAACCTTCAAGTTTTGGAAAACAGAAGGGATGGAGTTATCCTCGGAGTGTTAGTTGCCAAAAACTTGGGTATAAAAGAACTGGGCAGAAAGGTGGTGATCACCACACCCAATGGTGTATCTTCCACCTTCCGCGTTATAGACATCTTTGACTCTGGCATTACCAACTTGGACGACACAAGGGTGTATATGCACATAAACACCTTGCAATCGATCTTGGGCAAAGAAGGGCAGGTAAACGAAATCGTTATAAAGCTAAGGGACCCAGAAAAGGCAGAAAGGTTAGCCAAAGTTTTTAGTACAGGGCTCAACTACGAGGTTGAAAGTTGGCAGAGGGCATACAGGAACTTTTTGAGCATCTTTAAAATTCAGAACATAATAACTTACCTCATTGTCTTTGCAATACTGTTAGTTTCTGCCTTTGGGATCTTCAACATAATAATGATGACCGTGCTGGAAAAGAAAAGGGATATTGCCATTTTGATGGCTATGGGTTATTCAAGGAGAGACATACTTTTGATCTTTTTGGTGCAGGGGATTTTTGTTGGCTTGATGGGTGCGGTGTTTGGCTCCATAATGGGTTATGGCTTGCAAGAGTATTTAGCATCTGTGAAGTTGGATGTGGAGGGGCTCATAAGAACCCAGGGCTTTATACTTTACAGAAGCTTTAGTCTTTACATTTACGGCGGAATCTTTTCTGTCCTCTTTGCGGTGCTCGCCAGTCTTTATCCCTCCTACAGGGCAAGTAGACTAAACCCGGTGGATATATT
>JAEMPM010000109.1:0-16078 GCA_022759285.1 Thermocrinis sp. | reverse complement strand
TCCAAGTGGGCCTTTGAGTACAACAAGGCAACTGGACACAAGGTAAATTACCAGTCTATAGGCTCTGGTGGTGGCATCAGGCAAGCTATCAACAGGACAGTAGACTTTGGAGCTTCTGACGCACCTCTAACACCTGGGGAGGTGGAAAAGAATAAGCTCCTTCAATTCCCCGCAGTTATGGGCGCAGTTGTAGTTACCTACAACGTGCCAGAAATAGGAAGAAGTGTATTAAACCTGGACCAAAAGGCGGTCTGCGACATCTATATGGGCAAGATAAAAAAATGGAACGATCCATACCTACAGCGGCTCAACCCCAATGTAAAGCTCCCAGACAGGTCCATAGTGGTAGTGCACAGGTCCGATGGCTCCGGAACTACCTGGATCTTCACCAACTGGCTATCTAAGGTATGCCCTGAGTGGAAGGGAAAGGTGGGATTTGGAACTTCTGTTAAGTGGCCCACAGGCGTTGGTGCAAAAGGAAATGAAGGCGTAACAAACTACGTAAAGAGATCCCAGGGCGGTATAGGATATGTGGAATACATCTACGCCAAGCAAAACAACCTACCCGTTGCAAGGATCAAAAACAGAGAAGGAAACTTTGTGGAACCCAGCATAAAGACCATTCAAGAAGCAGCCAAACATGCAAAGTGGGATAAGTCCAAGCACTTCTACGAAGTCCTCACAGACCAACCAGGTAAAGATACCTATCCAATAACAGGTGCCACCTTCATACTGCTTGCCAAAGACCAACCCGAAAGGGCTAAAAAGGCAACCACCTTCTTCAAGTGGGCTTATGAGAAGGGAGACAGATACGCAGAAGCATTTAACTACATACCCATGCCCGCAAATGTCAAAAAGCTCATCTTTGAATACTGGAAGGAGCATGGTGTAGCGCCATAAGAATGGTATAATTATGGAGAACGTGGCGGAAGAACAAAAGAGCCTAAGGGAGATCAAAACCCGCGGAGAGTTCTTAGAGAGGTTTTTAAAACTTAGCCTTGGTTTTTGGGCCCTCTTCGCGGGCTTTCTCTTTCCAATACTTGCGGGACTTATCCTTCTCTATGAGGCAAGGCTCGCCATAGAAAAGTTTGGCTTTATACACTTCTTGACCCACACTAACTGGGACCCTGTGCAAGAGGATTTTGGTGCTGCCACTATGGTCTTTGGTACGGTGATTAGCACCATTCTCTCCATGCTCATTGCCGCACCAGTTGCCATAGGCATAGCCATATTTATCACCGAGCTGTCACCCAAGTGGTTTAAACCCATAGTCTCCACTGCGGTGGAGCTTTTGGCAGCTATTCCAAGCATCATATACGGACTTTGGGGCTTTTTTATCCTTGTCCCCGTAATGGCAACCAAAGTGGAACCTTGGCTCCAAGACAAACTAGGGGATGTACCTCTCATAGGAAAGCTCTTTCAGGGTACGCCCACGGGTGTTGATGTGTTAACCACAAGCCTTGTGCTCTCCATAATGATCATACCCTTTATGGCTTCCGTTGTGAGGGATGCCTTTAACATGGTCCCTCCCATAATGAAGGAATCCGCTTACGGACTTGGGGCTACCAAGTGGGAGGTTATAAGGCATGTGGTAATTCCCTACACCGCATCGGGCATAGCTGGTGGTTTAATTCTGTCCGCAGGAAGGGCTCTGGGAGAGACCATGGCGGTGACCTTTTTGGCAGGAAATAACCCACAGATCCCCACATCTCTTTTAGACTCTTTCACCACTATAACCGTTGCCTTGGCAAACCAATTCACTGAAGCAGACACGGATATTTATCTTTCCGCCCTCTACTACGTGGGGCTATTGCTTTATTTGGTCTCTTTTGCCATGCTCGGTATTGCCAAGTTTATGGTGCTAAGGCTTGAAAAGAGGTGGAAGGTATGAGCAGAAAAACCCGTAGAAAGCTCTTTAGCAATTTTATGCTCTTTTTGTCCTTTCTTACCGCCGTTTATGGAATTTTTTGGCTCTTTTGGATCCTTGGCTGTCTTTTTGTAAATGGCTTTAAGTATCTTCGTCCAGAGCTTATCTATTTGGATCCCACACCACCCGGAGAAGAGGGAGGAGGTCTAAGACCTGCCTTTGTTGGACACTTTATCATCACCTCCCTTGCCACCATAATAGGAGTCCCCATAGGTATAATGGCTGGTGTATACTTTGCGGAGTACGGAAGGAATAGCAAGTTCTTCATGACCATCAGACAGATCACAGACATAATGGTTAGCACTCCCTCAATCTTGATGGGTGCGGTGGTTTATGCAATGTTGGTAAAACCTGTAGGACACTTTAACGGCTTTTCTGGTGCAGTTGCTTTAGCCCTTTTGATGTTACCCGTTATTGCCATCACCACCGACGAAATGCTAAAGTTGGTTCCCAAAGAAATGAGAGAAGCAGCATACGCTTTGGGAGCTTACAAATGGCAGGTTATAAAGGATGTGGTCATGAGGGCGGCAAAGGTGGGAATATTGACGGGTGTGATCCTTAGCGTTGCCCGTATTGCAGGAGAAACTGCACCTTTGCTCTTTACTTCCTTCAACAACAACGTTTTGACCTTTGACCTTAGGGACCCGATGGCATCTTTAACTGTAACTGTGTTCAACTATGTAATGGGACCTTACAATTACTGGCACCAACAAGCTTGGGCTGCGGCATTTATACTGACCATGGGTGTGCTGTTGCTTTCCATACTGGCAAAGGTTTTGCTCCACAGAAATTTACTTGAACCTCTTTTTTATATAGTGCGCTCCATAACGGGTAAGAAAGGAGGGTAAACTATGATAGAGACTCAGACCACTTTAAAGACACACATGGAAGTTAAAAACCTCAACTTCTACTACGGTTCCCATCAAGCTCTCAAAAACATAAACATGCCCATATACGACAGAAAGGTAACCGCCCTCATTGGGCCCTCCGGTTGTGGAAAGACCACTCTTTTGAGATGTCTTAACCGTATGCACGACCTGTATCCAAACAACAGATACGAAGGAGAAATCCTCCTTGATGGCGAAAGTATATTCAACATGGATGTTATAGACCTCAGAAGTAGAGTAGGTATGGTCTTCCAAAAGCCCACACCATTTCCCATGTCTATCTTTGACAATGTAGCCTTTGGTCTAAAACTAAAGGGTATAAAGGGTACCGAGCTAAAGGACAGAGTGGAAAAGGCTTTAAAAGACGCTGCCCTCTGGGACGAAGTCAAAGACAGGCTCAAAGACAGTGCCTTCTCCCTCTCGGGAGGACAACAACAAAGGCTATGTATAGCCAGGGCTATTGCAGTGGAACCAGAAGTATTACTCTTTGATGAACCTACCTCCGCTCTGGACCCCATATCCACTGCCAAAATAGAGGAACTTATAGTGGAGCTTAAAAAGAGGATCACCATAGTGATCGTCACCCACAATATGCAACAGGCTGCAAGGATATCTGACTATACGGGCTTTATGTATTTAGGTGAGCTCATAGAGTTCAACCCTACAGAAAAGATATTCACCAAGCCTGACAAGAAGCTCACGGAGGACTATGTGACGGGAAGGTTTGGCTGAGCTTTAGCCTTCCCTCCAGATCTTTTATAAACTGATAAGCTGTCCTTCCGGAAAAACTGCCCCTTTCGGTAGCCCAAAGGAGCGCCCTCTCTTCCAACTCCTGCTGAGGAATAGATATTCCCCTCTCCTTTGCGTAAGCTTTCACGATCTCTAGATACTGTGCTTTGTCAAAGGAGAAAAAGCCCAGCCTAAGCCCAAACCTCTCCACCAACGATATCATCTCTCTGTAGTCTTCTTCTGGGAACTTTCCATCCCTTTCCCTATTTGCTACAATGTTTCTGCGGTTGGATGTAGCATACACCAGTATGTTTTCTGGCCTTTCTTCTAAGTCTCCATCCAGTATGGACTTTAAAAGCCTGTATTGCTCTTCTTCAGGTTCAAAAGAAAGGTCATCAAAGAAGAGAATAAAGCGTTTTTTACCGTCTCTGAGCAATTCATAGAGCTGTGATAGGTCTTCCACCTGAGCCTTATAAACTTGGATGAGCCTCAATCCTTCTTTACCAAAGAGTGTCAGCATAGATTTCACAAGGGAAGACTTCCCTGTTCCTCTGTCTCCCCAAAGTAGAGCATCGTTGGCAGGATAGCCTTTTACAAACTGTAGGGTATTTCTTCTAAGCTCCTCTTTTTGTCTGTCTATGAAGAGGAGATTTTCAAAGCTTGGCATGTGTGGATGTGCTATAGGTTGGAGCTTACCATCTTTAAACCTGAAGGCTAAAAATTCTTCAAACATAACAAATAGTTTAAAATAAAGGTCTATGAAAAAGAATATTCTTTTCCTTTGCTTTTTCCTCTCTTCCTGCGGTGCGGTTACCCAAGAGGAACTGAACGCCAGATTAGCCCAGATTAACAGACGTATAGAAAAACTGGAGGAAGAGCAAAACGCCATTAAAGCCCAGCAGATAAAGACCGAAGAGAGAGTGGATGCATTATCACAAAATTTGGCAAGCTTAAGGCTTGAGATGGAAAGATTAAAGGTAGAGGGGAAGGCCAGTCTTTCACAGCCTATCCCATCAAAGCCAGAAAATGCAACTCAATCCCAACCTGCAAAGGTAGAAAGACAGCCTAAAACGCAACCTACTCAATCTGAACCAGAGGATCTTTCTCCCGACTGCGAAAGGGAATACAAGGCTGCCCTTGAACTGTATAATCTAAGACAGCTAAATCAGGCAAAGGAGAAGTTTATTGAGTTCATAAAAAAATATCCGAAGACTCCTCTTACGGATAACGCATACCTTTGGTTAGGTATTACTTACAGAGACTTGGGAGATAATGCTAGAGCTGAGGCGGTGTGGCGCACCCTAGAAGAAAGGTGTAAAAGGGGAGAAATGGTGGATTGCAACAAACTGCCCTCTGCTTACCTACATCTGGCAAGGCTCTACGAAGCTCAGGGAAACAATGAGAAGGCAAAGAGATATTACGAGGCAATCCTGAAAGAATTTCCCCTTTCGGAGGAAGCGGAGGTTGCAAAGAAAAAGCTTGGTAGATAAAACCCTATTCCTGGGTTAGTCTTCTGTATAACTCCATCAGGCTTGATACACTGCTTTCAAAGTCGGCGGGAGTTGTGTAATCTTGCCTTAAAAAATCCTTTATGAGCCTTTCGTGTTTGATAACCTTATCCACCACAGGGTTTGTTCCTTTGGTGTATAAGCCAAGATTCACCAAATCCTCTACTGATTCATAGGCACTCAAAAGCTCTTTTAAGTAAAGGGCAACCCTCATGTGCTCTTTTGAAACTATCTGAGGCATAAGCCTGCTTAAACTTCTCACCGGATCTATGGCTGGAAACAGACCGCTGTTTGCCAACTTTCTCGAGAGGATTATGTGTCCGTCCAGCATACCCATAAGAGAATCAGCTACAGGGTCAAGGCTTATGTCGTCTCCCTCCACCAAAACGCTAAATATACCCGTTATGCTTCCCCTGCTAAAGTTTCCACAGCTTTCCACTATCTTTGACATCAGATAGAAAACAGAGGGTGTGTAGCCCTTTAATGTGGGAGGCTCTCCTGCAGAAAGTCCCACCTCTCTTTGTGCCATTGCAAACCTAGTCAAAGAGTCCAAAACCAGCAAAACGTTTAACCCCTTCTCCGCAAAATACCTTGCATGCACTAAGGCGCTGATAGTACCTTTAACCTTCAGTATTGGAGTTTGGTCTGCGGTGGTGGTTATCACCACGCTTCTTTTTATTGAATTCCCAAGAATATCCTCTACAAACTCTCTGACCTCTCTTCCCCTTTCCCCGATGAGCCCAAGGACCACAACGTCCGCCTTGCTAAATCGGGTGATCATCCCAAGAAGGGTAGTTTTCCCCACACCTGCCCCTGCAAATATGCCAATTTTTTGACCTCTACCCAAGGTGAACAGAGCATTTATGGTTCTCACGCCCGTGTCAAATATTTCCCTTATTCTCTCCCGTTGTAAGGGATTTATATCCTTTAGCTCAATGGGTCTTTTCTCTCCAGGTATCAGCTTTCCGTCGGAAATTCTCCTACCGAAGGGGTCCAGTATTTGTCCCAAAGCTTTTTCACCCACAACGGTGGATACAGGCTCCCTCTTTATCCAAACCCTGTTTCCTGTTTTAACTCCTAACAAACTGCTAAAGGGCATAATAAGGCATCTGTTCTCATGAAAGCCTATAACCTCGCCTTCTACATCTCCCGTCTCCGTTTTTATGATGCACTGGTTACCCACCGCACCTTCTGGTACCGTTGCCTCAAGATATACACCGCTTACCTTAACCACCTTTCCGTAAATTCTGAAGACCTTATCCATCCTATCTCAGCTTTGGTTTCATGGCTTTTCCAAAAATACCACCGAAACGCCCGCTCCCCCTTCCCTTGGGTATCCCTCTCTACGAAAAACTACCAAATTTGAACTTTCCAAAAAGTTCTCAACCACCCTTTTTAAAACTCCCGTACCGTGGATAACCTTTACGCTCTTTATCCCAAGAGCTTTAGCCTCCTTCAAGAAAGCCTCAAGCTTATAAATGGCTTCCTCTGTGCTAAGTCCTATTAGATTTATTTCCGTAGGAAATCTCTTACTTACCTCAAAGGAGTATTCCTCCTGCCCTACTACGGGTGGAGGTGCTTTCTTTAGCTTTTGTTTTTCCACCCAAGCCTTCACACCACCAAAGGACACCTGCACTTTGTCCTCCCTTATCTCCAGAACCCTTCCCTTTGAGCCCATAAACTCCACCCAATCGCCAACCTTTACCGGTTCCTCCTTTAGTTCTTTCATAACCTCTTGCTTTTTTTCCTTAACGAACTGCTTTATCTTCTGCCTTTCCCTTGCACTTTTTAAAAGCTCTTCTGCTTCTCTTTCTACCTCCTGTAAATACTGCAAAGCCCGAGACATTCCCTCCCTGTAAGCATTTTCCTTGATCTCCTCTGAGAGGGCAAGCAAGGAGGAGTATTCCGCCTTCATTCTTTCTAGCTCTTCTTTTGCCTGCTCTACTTCTTTTAGCTTTCTCTGATACTCTTTTATTAGCTCTTCTAAGTCTTCCTTAGCCTTTGAGAATCTTTCAAACTCTGCGGGCATCTTTTTGCGGGCGTATTCCAAAACCTCCTCTGGCATACCAAACCTTCTGGCTATCTCAAAGGCCATACTGCTACCCACTGCGTTGTAAAGAATATGGTATGTGGGCTCTAAGGTTTCTTTGTCAAAGGATACGCTGGCGGGTGTGTAGTAGTCGGACTCCAAAGCATAAAGCTTGACAGGTGTATGGTGTGTTGTGGCAAAGACATAAGCCTTTTTGTTCTTCAAATACTCAAGGACACCTATACTCAAGGCAGAACCTTCCATAGGGTCTGTACCCGCACCCAGCTCGTCCAAAAGCACCAGGCTTTTTTCATTAACCAGTGGCAAAAACTCTGCCAAGTTCGAGACATGGGCAGAAAAGGTGGAAAGGTTCTGCTCTATGCTCTGTTCATCTCCTATATCTGTGTATATACCTTCAAAAACCGGCAATTCTCCCTCCTCTATAGGAATGGGCAGTGCAAATTGGAACATGAGGGCACACAGACCAAGGGTTTTTAGGGCTACCGTTTTTCCCCCCGTGTTAGGACCAGTAAGAATAAGCCCTTTCTTACCCTCAATCTTTATATCTATAGGCACTACATGGTCCTTAGTGAATACCAAAAGGGGATGTTTGACGGACTTTAAAAAAATCCTATCATGCGAAAGCTTCGGAAACTTGCCCCCTATCTCCTTGCTAAAGCGAGCTACCGCCTTTAGGTAATCTAGCTTTAGCAGGGTGTAGTAAGCAGTCATAAGCTTTGTGCTGAATTCTCCGATGTAGGAGGTTATCCGCTTTAGAACCTTTTTGATCTCCTCTTCCTCTTCTTCCTTCAATACCACAAGTTGGTTGTTCAATTCCACCACACTGTAAGGTTCCAAGTAGGTAGTGTATCCAGAAGACGAAGTGCCGTGCACTATGCCTACAATCTTGCTGATCTCCGTAGTCTTTACAGGTAAAACATAGCGGTTATTCCTTATAGTTATGATCTTGTCTGAGAGAAGCCTGTCTGCGTCGGGACGGTTGAGGATGTTTTCCAACCTTTTGGTGACCTCCTTTTCTAAATCCCTGATCTTTTTTCTGATGGTTGATAGCTCTTGGCTGGCACTGTCCTTAACAAAGCCCCTCTGATCTATGGTGCTCTCTATAATGCCTTCTATCTGTGGAAAGTGATGGAGGGTTTTTAGAAGGTTCCCCAAACTCTTCCTAAGGGGTACATGGGCACCAAGGGCTCTTCTTGCATCCCGTATTAGCTTTATAACTTTGTATATCTCTAATATTTCCTCCAAGCTGAGAGTTGCATCCTGCAGGACGGATTTTTTTAGATAGGGCTCTATGTCTCCAAAGGGATAAAGAATCAAAGAGTCCTCCACCGCAATAAAGTCCTCCACCAGCTGAATTTCTTGCCTTAGCTCTTCCACATCTGTGTAAGGCTTTAAAGTTTGCAAGAATTTCTCCGTTGCCTTTGAATTGAAGTATCCCTTGAGCCTTTCAAAGACCTTCCACAGCTCTAAGTGGGAAAAGTCCTTCTCCCTCACAGAGGAAAATTTTATATGCATATCCCAAATTTTCACAGTTGAGGGAAGATATCAACTTGCGGTTAATGGTTAGGACCTGAGGCAGTTTTTATCGGAAATGAATTACTCCAGCGGGGCGTTGCAGAAGGACATGGAGTCTTGGGGAGAGGTTTCAAGACATCTAAGAATACACTCACAAGCCCTGCTTAAAACTGTATATAGCAAAGGCTCTTCCTCTGAGGAAAAGGGAGAGAGCACATACTCCACCACCTTGCTTTTATCCTTGGGTCTTCCTATGCCTATTCTAAGCCTTACAAAGTTTTCGGACTTTATTTCCTTTATTATAGACTCGACGCCATGATGACCTCCACTACTGCCCTCAAGGCGCAGGCGTATCCTACCCAAGGGTAGGTCCAAGTCGTCGTAAATTACCATCATCTCCTCTGGATGGATTTCGTATTCTTCAAGGATGTTTAAAACCGCAAGTCCCGAGTTGTTCATGTAGGTTTGTGGCTTTGCCACCAAAACCTCCCTATCAAAAACCTTGACCCTGAACAGATGAGAAAGACACTCCTCCCTGTAGTCCTTTACCCTCAGTTTTTTTAAGAATTCATCCACCACCATAAAACCCACATTGTGCCTGGTTCTTTCGTACTTTTTCCCCGGGTTTCCAAGACCTACCAAAAGCCTTATCATTAGGTGGTGGTGGTTTCTTCAGTGGTTGTCTCTTCTGCTTCGGGTTCTAAGACTACCGCTACCACCTCCTCGGGATTGTCTAGTATGATACAGTTAGGCGGAGGTTGTATATCCCTAACGTGCAAGGAGTCTCCAAGTCCTAGCTTGCTAACATCAACTACGATCTTGTCAGGTATATTTTCCACGCTTGTTCTTACGGTAAGGGTGGAGAGAACCGCCTCAAAGGTTCCACCCAAAGATACACCCTCCGGCACGCCCACGAACTCTATGGGTACCTCTATGTCTATCTCCTTGACCTTAGAAATATCGTAAAGATCTATGTGGATGGGATTATCTCCAAGCCAATCGTATTGAACCTCCTTCAAAAAGCACACCCTTTTGTCGCCATTCAAATCCGCCACAATCAAGAAAGTCTCACCGTGAGGCAAAGCCAAAAAGTCCTTCAGGCTCATGTATGCGTGGGCGTTTTCTACTTCCTTTCCATAGATCTCTACAGGGATATAACCCTCTCTTCTCATTCGCTTTCTTTCACTTTTGCGTCCGAGTGTTCTGGGAATTAGCTTAACTTCTATCCTTTTCATGTTTTCCTCCTTTATGTAAATAGCATGCTAACAGATTCTCCTTCGTGGATCCTTCTTATGGCTTCCCCTATGAGGGGGGCTATGGATACGACCTTGAGCTTTTCAAGGTTCTTGTGTTCTGCTGGTATGGTGTTGGTTATAACCACCTCCTCTATAGGTGATTTCCTTAGTCTTTCCACTGCAGGACCGGACAACAGTCCGTGGGTGGCAACCACATCCACCCTACTGGCACCCTTTGAAAGCAATAGCTCACTGGCAGCACACACGGTACCCGCGGTGTCTATTATGTCATCAACGATTATAGCCCTTTTACCTTTTACATCTCCTATTATGTCGAGAACCTCAGCCACATTTGGCTCGGGTCTTCTTTTGTAGATTATAGCTATGGGGCAACCTATTTTGTTGGCAAGTATCCTTGCCCTTTCCACACCACCCGCGTCAGGAGAGACCACAACAGTCTCACCATCCACTTTATCTTTGAGGTAATCGTAGAGAACACCCACTGCCTGTAAATTATCAACAGGTATGTTAAAAAACCCCTGAATTTGAGGGGAATGTAAATCTACCACCACCACCCTTTGAGCACCAGCAACCGTTATAAGGTCTGCCAAAAGCCTTGCACTTATGGGAACTCTCGGCCTGTCCTTTCTGTCTTGTCTTGCGTAGGCGTAATAAGGTATTACTGCGGTGATCCTGCCAGCGGAAGCCCTCTTTATAGCATCCAAGAGGAGAAGGAGTTCCATTATGCTCTCATTTATGGGAGGGCAAAGGGATTGGATCACAAAAACATCCTCGCCCCTCATAGACTCGTTTATCTGAACCCTTACCTCTCCGTCGCTAAAGCGGGAAACGAGCGCATCAGAGAGGGGAATATTTAAATACTCAGAAACTTCCTTTGCCAGATTTTGATTGCTGGTACCGGTCAAAAGTTTAATAGAACCTGTCATAATCCAACCTCTTAGTTTTTATGGGAGGGGAAAGCTGGGGTGCCTGGATTCGAACCAGGAGCCCCCGGATCCAAAGTCCGGTGCTCTGCCAGTTGAGCTACACCCCAAGCTTTCCACTTCATAAACTTGCCAACCTCTCAGCTGACAAGCCCTTCTTAGGCTCTCCTCCAATTCTCCCACAAAGAACACGCAGGAACCGCTTCCACTAACCAAAGGTCTCTTACCCACATTCCTCAAAAACCTAACCACTTCGCCCACCTGGGGCACCTCTTCCGCACACAGCTCGCCCAACCTATTCTCCAGAACCTCGAGCTCGCCCCTTACTAAGCAATTTATTATTTTATCACGGTCCAAGTTAGGTGTCAATTGTTTTTCACCTACCAAAGAGTAGATTTTCCTAGTGGAAACCGCGACCCCCGGATAGATCACCACAAAATTAAACTTGGGAAGGTCAATAGGCTGGATATTTTCCCCTCTACCAGTGCCCACAGCAGAACCACCGTACAAGAAGAATACTGCATCAGATGAGACCGCAGAAGCTATAGCCTTTAGCTCTTCAAAGCTCAGCGGTTCACCTAAGAGTTTGTTGACACCCATTAAAACGGTTGCCACATTAGATGAACCACCACCCAAGCCTCCGCCTATCGGGATAACCTTCTCTATGTAAACCTGTATCTCCAGGTCAGTACCCAAGGCTCTTTCCATAAGCCTTAGAG
The DNA here is from genome assembly GCA_022759285.1 of Thermocrinis sp. Classification (GTDB taxonomy): domain Bacteria; phylum Aquificota; class Aquificia; order Aquificales; family Aquificaceae; genus Thermocrinis. The sequence goes on along the minus strand of JAEMPM010000109.1, from coordinate 4,564 downwards.
CCTTATAAACCAAATTTTCCTCTTGGGGTATGCCTTTGGAGGTTTCAACCCGCAAGGGACCTTTTTCTAAAATCTCTATCCTGTCAAAGAGGTTTATAGCCTGAAAGATGGTAAAAATCTCGTGGTAGTTATCTTGACGCTTTCCTAAAAGCCAAAGCCCCAGGTTCAGCTTGGCAGGGGACAAAAGCTCCATGGCTCAATGTTCCGATTTGATGAGGTGAATGTCCATCACCGATATGAACTTGGTGGCAAGGATTGTTCTATCTTTGGTAGCTTCTGCCTTACCGCTCTCCAAGATTCTTTTCCACATAACCGAGTTCCTCCAGGTCCTTTATAAAGCTCCTTCTGAACTCTTCCCGTAGCTTATGGGACCAAAAGGATATTTTAAGGCTGTTTCCTTCTATCCTTGCCCAAACTTTGCGGTGAATGGTGTAGAAGGCTAAGATCAGTCCAAAGACCAGAAGGATAGATCCTCCCCAGATCAAAGGAGTACCTGGGCTGTAGGAAACCTGCAAGCCACTAAAAAATTGAGGTCTAAAGTCCTCTAAGAAGAATATGTAAGGAAAGTCAGAAAGTTCCTTAAGTTGAAAGAAAGCAAAGACAGTAAGCTCAGGAGAGTAAATAACTGGCACATCGTAAGATTTTCCATCCTTTAGCACCTTTATTACCAGGGCAGGCTTTAGGTGCTGGGTGTCCTTTGGGTTCTCTAAATTCAACACGGATCTATCGATGGAAAGAAGCATGTTTTTGAACTCTGCCACCTGCCCAGCCCTGAGCTCCACCGTTCCCAAAAACGCCTTTTGAGGGTTCTCCGGAAGTATCCTTCTGTCAAAGATAGAAAGCTTAACGTAGCCCGCATTGCCTGTCAGTCCATAGGTAGCCTGAAATATTCTGTAGGTTCCGTACTCAAAGGGGTTGTTTACAGCCACTGTTCCTTTGGCGACCACCTTGCCGTTCTCTATGATCTCTATTTCACTTTCAAAGCTTGCAATAGCATCCTTTATCTTTGGATCTCCTTTAAACTCTTTGCCCTTTCTCTTTGCCTCCTCTTCGTAGGAAACTATGTGAAAGGCGTCCACCTTAATTTGAAAAGGAAGCTTGTAGACCTTATCCTGGCTAAGGCTTGTCATTCGGTCTTCTTTTTCACCTTCTGGTACAATGACCATGCCCCTCTTTCCAAAGAGCCCGTCTATTAGTCCCCCTGCCATTATCACAAGTAAGGCTATATGGACCACATAAACCCCAAGCCGGGAGTATTTACCCTTTTCTCCATAAAGGTAAACTCTGTTTCCTTCTTCCTCCACATAGACCTTAAAGCCCTTTGACTGGAGAAACCTTATGACCTTTTCCTTGTCCAGGTTTATTTTTACCTCTATAGGTTTTAGGTGTTTTTCTAAGTGCTCGTCCAATTTTTGAAATCTCTCCTTCGAAAAGGTGTGCTTCCACACACTAGGCAATCTCTTGTAGGAGCAGAAGATCAGATTTAGGGCAAGCAAAGCAATAAACAGGATGTAATACCATGAGTGAAAAACATCGTTTAGCCACAGCTTCCAAAACCACTCTGCCTTCGCCGGACCGTATTTATTCACATAAAATTCAAAGGGTCTGTTTTGTTCTATGTAGGTGGAACCCAGCATAGAGAGAATGCCTATGGCGATCATCAAAAATATGGCAAGCTTTATACTGGCAAAAAACTCAAAGAGAAAAACCGGAAGGCTGTTGAACTTCTTGTAGTCTCGGTAGAGTGCCTTTAAGCTATCCCAAAGGAACTTCAAAAAGGATACTGCAAACAGGAAACCCGAGACAAACAAGAGGGCAAAATAATAAACTCCAACTTGCTTGAGATGAAATAGTCCTGCAATAACTACTCCGATGAAAAATACTGAGGAAAGGATCAGAAAGGCGTAACCTTTAAACATTCTCAAGAGCCTTATAGTAATCTACTACTTTCCTCCTTATTCTGTCAAGAAGAACTTTAGATTTTATCTCTATCACCGGGTAGTCCTTTCCACCTTGATTTATGGCTGGCAGTTGGATAAAGAGTCCGCCGTTTTTTGCCTCAAAGAGCTTTATACCCCTTATTATTATCTCATCTATCTTAACATCCGCATATCCCAAGAGGCGAGGTCTTTTGACGCTTACTTCAAAGGGGTAAAACTTCAGAAGCTCAACCTCCGGCGCTCTGTCGTTGAAGTTTGGCGTATCTTTCAAGGGCTAACCTCCTCCTAAGACCTTTCAGCCTGTCTATAAAGGTAATGCCATCCAAATGGTCTAGTTCGTGCTGGAATACTATAGCAGGAAATCCCTCCAACTCATACTCCTTTATCTCTCCATTTAGGTCCATTGCCCTAAACCTTACCTTTTGGTATCTATCTACCTCCACCGTAAGACCGGGGAAAGATAGGCAACCTTCCCTGTATCTTATGCTACCCTGTCCCTCCAAGAGCTCGGCATTTATGAGCACCAACTTTACAGGAGGAGAATCTTTTCTTGGGGATGTATCTATTACCATTATGCGGAGAGGTTCTCCTATCTGATTTGCTGCTAAGCCTACACCCTCTGCATGATACATGGTTTCAAACATGTCCTCCACGAGCTTTACTATATCTCTGTCTATTACATCTACCTGTAAGGTGGGAGTTTTCAAAATAGGGTCTGGATATCGGACAATATTCCTTACAGCCATAGTGTGAATAATTTAAACCATGCAATGTTAAAATACACCCCAAATGTGCGGTATAGTTGGATACACAGGCAAAAGGAAGGCAGTCTTTATACTTTTGGAAGCCCTAGAACGCCTTGAATACAGAGGCTATGACTCCTCTGGCGTTGCCCTTCTGGAAGGAGGACGGATCTTTGTGGATAAGAAGGTAGGTAAGATAAGGGAACTAATAAAGAGCCTGTGGGGAAAAGAACTCAACGCCACCACTGGCATAGGACATACCCGATGGGCTACCCATGGGGGCGTATGTGAGCTAAACGCCCACCCTCACACCGACGGTCAAGGACGTTTTGCTTTGGTGCACAATGGCATTATAGAAAATTACCGAGAGCTAAAGGAGTATCTCATCTCAAAGGGTGTAAAGTACGTTTCCGAGACGGACACAGAAGCTATAGTGCATTTGATTTCCCTTAACTACGATGGAGATCTTTTAAAGGCTGTACTGAAGGTCCTACCTATGCTAAAGGGAGCGTATGCCTTTGCGGTAATCAGTTCTATGGAACCTAACCGCATAGTGGGCGTAAGGTACGGAAGTCCTCTGGTAGTAGGACTTGGAGAGGGTGAAAACTTTCTTGCTTCGGATATTCCAGCTTTGCTTCCCTTTACCAAGAAGGTTATACCTTTGGAGGATGGAGAGATAGCAGACATTACTCCGGATGGTGTTAGCATCTACGACTTTGAGGGCAATCTGAAGGTAAAGGAATCTATAACTGTTCAGTGGGACCTGCTGTCCGCTGAGAAGGGAGGTTTCAAACACTTTATGCTGAAGGAGATCTTTGAACAACCTCGAGTAGTGGCAGATACAATAAAGGGCTACATTTCCCGAGATTACGAATTACCCTTCTCCCTAAAGGATTTCAGAAGGATTGTTATAACCGCCTGTGGAACATCCTATCACGCAGGGCTAATAGGTAAATACTGGCTTGAAAGGTTTGTGGGCATTCCTGTGGAGGTATCATACGCCTCGGAACTCAGGTATTCAGACACTCCCATAGGAGAGGGAGACTTGGTGATTGCCATATCTCAATCGGGCGAAACTGCAGATACACGCTTTTCTGCCCTATCTGCTAAGGAAAAAGGTGCAGTTTTGTTGTCTATCGTGAATGTAATGGGCAGTGCCTTGAGCAGAGAGTCCGATTACGCCCTATACACCCACGCAGGACCCGAGATAGGTGTTGCAGCAACAAAAACCTTTACCTGCCAACTTGCAGTTCTCTTCTCCTTAGCCATAAGTGTCCATCCAGAGAGAGAGAGCCTTATAAACCAGCTTTTGAAGGTTCCTAACCTTATGGAGGAAGTTCTGTCAAAGGCTGAGGGCATAAAGGAGGTAGCGCTTAACTATTCCCAAAAGAAGAACCTTCTCTACTTGGGAAGGTATCTAAGCTACCCAGTTGCCTTAGAGGGCGCCCTAAAACTGAAGGAAATTTCTTACATACACGCGGAGGGTTATCCTGCGGGTGAGATGAAACATGGTCCAATAGCCCTCATAGACCAGTACATGCCTGTTGTGGTGGTAGCTCCAAAAGATAGGGTTTATGAAAAGATCCTCTCCAACATAGAGGAAGTTCTCGCAAGAAAAGGTATCGTTATATCCGTTGGTTTTGAGGGAGACGAAAACCTAAAAAAGCTCTCAAAGGACTTTATTGAAATTCCCCAGGTGGCGGAGGAACTGAGTCCCTTCTTAACAGTGCTTCCCTTACAGCTCTTTGCCTACTATATTGCAGATTACTTGGGTTTGGATGTAGATCAACCAAGGAACTTGGCAAAGACCGTTACTGTTGAGTGAGGTTGTTCTAAAAATACAAACTCATTGACACATAAGGGTTTTATGGCTAAAATCTA